>NZ_AZUS01000033.1:0-54296 GCF_000527195.1 Streptomyces sp. CNH189 | reverse complement strand
CCGAGACCCGCGAGGTGCTGATCCGTTCGCTGGCGATGCTGCAGACCAAGCACGCCGACCTGCCGTCGCGCAAGCACGGCAACCCGCCCCAGTAAGCACCTGCACGACGGACGGGCCGCAGTACTGGGTTCCTCACGGCGGCTGCGGCCGCTCGTCCGTCAATGAGCTTCAGCAGTTGCCGGAGCTCACCTCCCTCACTCGTACGTCTCGATCGCCTCGACGATCAGACGGTGGGGCTGCCCGCACGGCGAGGTCACCCGGAGCCGCGAGGCGTCACCGAACGAGCATCCCGAGGCCCCTTTACCGAACGCCATTCATACGTGCTTTGTACGGTGCACGTACGCCATTGGTACGGTTCGCGGGTAGGGTGAGGTGGGAGGTGTTCCATGTCCGAGTTGTTCGACGCGGTCGACGCGTTGGTCGCGTCCCGCTCGCCGCTGCCACCGGCCCAGGAGCGCAAGCGGCTGCGGGTCGCGCACGGCCTGACGCTGGACGAAGTCGCCGGCGCGCTCAAGGTGCGCCGGGCCACGGTGTCCGGCTGGGAGTCGGTGAAGAAGCCGACCGAGCCGCGCGGCCCGGAGCGTGAGGCGTACGCACGGCTGCTGCGGCAGCTCGCGGAGCTCTACCCCGCGCAGGAGGAGCCGGCCGTCCCGGTGTCCGCCACGTTCACCGGCACGCCCGGCCCGGCCGAAGCCGGGACCCCGTCCACAGGCCAGGCATACGAGCTTGCGGACATGACTGCACCCAAGAACGCCCAGGCCCCTGTCCCCTCGCCCGATGCCGCTGCTCCGGTGGCCGCCCCCCGCCCGGCGCGCACCACCAGGACGTCGACGTCGCGCCGCCCGGGTGCGAGGAAGGCGGCCCCGGCCGGCCTCCCGGCGGGCGGCACCGACTCGCGGTTCGAGAATGGTCCACTCGCGGTCGTCGACGTCGAGGACGGCAAGGTGTGGGCGTACTGCACCGACGGTCTGGTCCTGGACGTGCCCGCCAAGAGCATCCCGGCCCTGGTCGACTGGACGCTGCGCGAGGCGAAGCTCGGGGCGCCGAAGCTCGCCGGTCCGGGCAAGGACGCCGACCCGCTGATCGTGCTCACCGAGTCCGCGCTGGAGCGCTACGGCCTGCCCGTCACGCTCACGGAGGAGGAGAGGCACGCCGGGCGCCTGCCGGAGGGCCACACGGTCATCAAGCAGCTTGCGCGCGCGGAGTGGAAACTGACCAAGCGCGGTTTCGGCCCGTGGGCCAGGATCTACCGCCCCGCGACCGGTTCGGAGCGGGCCTGCGTGCAGCTGTGCATCCCTTCGTGGAAGGCGCTGGACACCCGGCACTGGGGCGAGGCCGGGCAGCTCCCGCCGGCGGAGCTCGCCCGTGTCCTGGGCGTGTACGCGTCCCGGGTGATGACGCCGCGCGGCTCCACCGCCGTGACCGGCCTGGAGCTGATGACCGCGCTGCACCCGCCGACGCGTGCCTCCGAGCCGGACGCCGACGGCCGCCGGCACTCCGAGCACAACCCCGGCTCGCTGGGCAAGGACCCGGTTGATCCGATGAAGTGGCCGCCGTGCGAGGTCCCCGACGGCCACCCGGTCCTCAAGGACCTGCCCCGCTTCCACGTGCGCGGCCCTGGCGAGAAGCTGTTCGAGGAGGCCTACGACTGGGCACGGCCGATGACGGATACCGAGTGCACCCTGCGGTACCTGGTGGGCATCGACGTCAACATGGCCTTCGCCGCCGGCGCCAACGGCTTGAACGTCGGCCTGGGCGAGGCGACGCACGTCAAGGCCCCGGCGTTCGATCCGAAGCTGCCCGGCTCATGGCTGGTCGACCTGTCCCACGTCGACCTGTCGAAGGTGAAGGTCGGCAAGGAATGGGTGGAGCTGGACGCCTCGCTGTTGCCGTCCCCGTTCACGCCGAAGGGCGAGTGCCCCGAGGGGCCGGCCTGGTACGCGACGCCTACCGTCGCGTACGCGGTGGAGCTCGGCTACGAGGTGCGCCCGCTGGCGGCGTGGGTGCGGTACGACAACGGCCGCTACCTGGACGGCTGGTACCAGCGGCTGCGCGACGCCTACCTCGCCACGATGGCCGACTTCGGCGTCGACGCCGATCTCACCCCGGCCGACTTCCTCGCCGCGATGGACGGCTACAAGGACCGCGACCCGGACTTGGCGATCGTCGTCTCGGCGATCAAGGCAACGGTCAAGGGCGGCCTGGGCAAGCTGCGCGAGCGCCCGCGCGGCGAGGGCTGGAAGCCCGGGCAGCCATGGCGGGCCCTGTCCCGCCCCACGTGGCGGCCGGACATCCGGGCCGCGGTCATCTCCCGCACCCGCATCAACCTCCATCGAAAGATCATCAAGCACGCGGCGTTCACCGGCCAGTACCCCATCGCGATCCTGTCCGACTGCGTCGTCTACGCGGCAGGCGGCGAGAGCCCGCTGGACTTCCTGCCCTACCGCGACGGCAAGCCCCTGCCCGGCGGGTTCAAGCTCGGCATCAACCCCGGCCTGGTCAAGCACGAAGGCACCCAGACCGTCCTGTGGGGCGAAGAGGTCCGCGAGCGGTTCAACGCGCCCGACCTCAACCTCGCCCGCTACATCAAAGACGGCACCGTCACCGACGTCGACAACGGCGAATAGGAGTATGCCCTCATGAGCCTGTTCGGGGACGGCCTGGAGACCGCGGTACAGAAGACGTTCACCCGCCCGGCACCCAAGAGCGCACCCGCCCAGATGCGCTACCTGGTCAAGAAACTCAAGAGCACCAAAGCGGTCGCCCAGATGCTGCGCATCTCCCAGCGCACCGTCGAACGCTACGTGAAAGACCAGATCAAAAAACCCCGCCCCGACCTCGCCGCCCGCCTGGAACGCGAAGTGAAGAAGCGCTGGCAGCCCCAGATTCGGGCCAAGGCCCGACAAAGGGCAGCCACCACCGACGGCATCGTCATCGACACCCGCGCCCGCCTTGGCTACACCGCCCCCATCGGATCGACGGACCAGGACCGCATCCGGCACCTGACCGTCGCCCTGCCCCCGCAGTACGCCGCCCGCCTCTTCACTGCCCAGGAAACCGGCGCCACCGACCAGCAGCTCCAGGAAATCGCCGCCGAAGCACTCAAGGAGGTCTACTTCCAGGACAGCGGCCGCCGCGCCGGCAGCCTGGAAGAAGTCCGCTTCACGGACATCGAACACCTCGAGTTCGAGCTGTAGCAGCCGCACCATGCACAGTCCGTGTGCCCCGGTTGTGACTTAACGGTCCTAACAGAAGTGGTCGAGGGTCTGTACGGTGAGCGGGTCTGTTCCGTCGGTGGTGACGGTGAGTGCTCGCCTGTGATCATTGAGCGGGCATGATGCGAACACGCTTGTGGGAACGGTGTTTTCGGGGTTGTCGGCGTTGGTCATTGAGGATGTGGCGGACGGTGGCGAGATAGTCCGGGTTTCGGCCCGGACTTGGGATGGTCCCGTTCCCTGTCCGGTGTGCGGGGTGGTGACGGGGAGGGGCCACGGGTATCACGGCCGGACGGTGCGGGATGTGCCGGTCGACGGCCGGCAGGTCGTGGTCCGGGTGAGGATACGACGGCTGGTCTGTCCGGTCCTGGGTCGCAGGCGGCAGACCTTCCCAACGACAAAACCAAGCTGATCAAGCGCCAGATGTACGGCCGCGCGAGCTTCCCTCTCCTCCGCCACCGGATCCTCCTGGGCTGACGACACCCTCCGTCACCACCGACTACGGAACAGACCCCGGTGAGCGGCGTAACTCCCAGGCTGGAAGCGGCAGTTGATGACTGACGTGACGAGTGACACCGAGGCCGGGAAGGCCCCTGTGAGTGGGACGAGCGCCGTGGATGACGGGCCGGTCGCTGAGTTGGTTGCCCGGGCCCAGGCCGGTGGGGTGAAGCTCACCGGGGAGGGCGGCCTGCTGCAGCAGCTGACCAAGCGGGTGCTGGAGTCGGCTGAAGGGCGAGCTCACTGAGCATCTGGGGCGCCAGCCTGGCGAGCCGAGGAGTTCAAGAAGTTCCTGACCAAACTCGACCAGGAGATCCCGGCAGACCTGGACGTGCACCTGGTGCTGGACAACCACGCCACCCACAAGACCCCCGCGATCAAGACCTGGCTGGTAGCTCATCCCCGCTTACACCTGCACTTCACGCCCACCGGATCGTCCTGACTCAACCTGGTGGAACGATGGTTCGCCGAGCTGACCAACAAGCAGATACGACGAGGCGTCCACAAAAGCGTCCAGGCCCTGGAGAAGGACATCCGCACCTGGATCGCCGCATGGAACACCGACCCCAAGCCCTATGTCTGGACCAAGACCGCGGACGAGATCCTCGAACGACTGGCAAGTTATCTGAATAGAATTCCTGACTCAGAAGACTAGCCGGATCGCTGATCAGAGCGGAACCAGGGGTCGAATCAGAGCCGGGACTCAGAGCTGGAATTCGGCCGGGGACAGCCCCAGCGTCGCGCAGGCCTCGCGCAGGACCGTCGCCTCTGCCTGGGAGAAGTGGCCGTCGGCACCGGCGATGACCATGCCGGTCTGGATCACGGCCCGGGCCTCGGTGGGCTTCTTGGCGGCCTTGGCGATCTCCTGCATGGCCTCGGCCTTGCCGTGCTGGAAATTCATCGTGAGCTGGTCGACATGCTTGTTGAAACGCTGCCGCAGCTGCTCCGGCGGGAAGTTCTGGAGCACGTCGTTGCTGAGGATCATCGACTCGACCTGCTGCCGCTCGGCCGGATCCACCTGCCCGTCTGCCGCCGCGACCAGCGCGCACACCGCCATGCTCGCGTCCCGGTAGGCACCACTCTTCAACTCGGTCTTCAGCGAGCCGAGCTGCGTCTTCAGCACACCGATCAGCTGGGCCTTGCTGCCACCGCCAGACCTCGTCCCCCCGCTCTGCCCACCGGTGGCGCCACGCCCGCCCTGATTCTGCTGGAGAGCCTTGGCCTGGTCCTTGAGCTTGTCCCAAACTGCCATTGAGTCACCTCGGTCATCGTCGGAAGTCATCTCGCGAACCCGCTCCCGCGCGCTCACTGACCCAACGCCCGACCCTCGGGCAAAGGTTCCGTAAAACGCGCACCTCTCTCATCACCTGTTTCTCCGGCGCCCGAAACGGTGATTGCCCGCACCCGGTGATCGGGTACGGACAGTCGCGGTGACGCGTGGTGTCAGTCGGGGTGACGCTTGGTGTCAGGCGGGGTGACGCTTGGTGTCAGGCGCTGTGCCGCCGCGTCACGCGTCGTCGCGCGAGCGGACCCTCAGGGAGAAATGCGCTGGTGCTGTCGCGCGCGGGGACATGGCGCTGACCTCACTCCTCGGCCAAGCCCAACGATCTGCGTGCCGGGACAGGCTCGGCCCGTACGACGACCACGTGACCGCCCGCCGCATCTTGGGCTCAGGCCCTGCCAGCCCCGCGCCCATCGGAGCCGCTCAGGCCGGTCTGCTCGCAAATCTTCCCGGCGTCCGCCTGCCCGACCTGGCCGAACTACGCGCCAAGGGCGTGCTTGGACCCCGCGCTGCGCGTCCCCCAGCCGCTCGCCGCGCGCTTGGTGCAGGCACCCACCTGGACATCGGCCGCTCCGACACCGCAGGGTAATTCCCTCCGCAGGCGCGGGATTGGCTATATCCATGAGAACGGACAGCAAGTGTTCACCACTTCGGGAGGCACCAAGGATTCGAACAGCCCGCAACCTACGACTGCGCAGGATGGAGCGATCAGTCCCACCGGTCGTGCCGGTGTGCCAACGCGGTCAGGTCTGACTCGCGGCGCGCAGGGCCCGCGCCAGCCATTCCAGCTCCTCGGTCGCGTCGGGCGACGAAGCCTGCCCGCGCACACGGGCGACGAGCCTGCGGTAATGTTCCGCTCCTGCCTCGATCCCGGCCTCCAAGCTGTGCAGCACGGCGGCCCGATCGGCGTCACCGAACAGCTCGGACAGCACCTCGGCCGCTGCCGGCTCCTCGGGAGCGACCCCGCCTTTTCTGACCTCTGCGACGGTCTGCACGATCTGCCTGGCCCACCAGATGGACGCCCCGGCGGGACGGTCCTGCCCCGGTACGGGCGTGTTGAGCTCCATCCATGTGCGCAACTGGGCGCGGAAACCGGGGTCCCGCACCAATTCCGCCAGTTCGATCCAGGCGTCGACCTGCTCAGGTGCGGAATCGTCGGGCAATTCGATGCTGAAGGTGCGCATGCGGTCGCGCAGGCGCGGGTCGTCGAGGCCGCCGAACACCTCCTCCTTGAACTCGTCGATGATCTGCTTGCGCTCGGCGGCGGAAAGCCGCGCCAACCGGTTCATCAGTGCTGTCTCCTCAACGGTCGAACCCCGTTTCGCCACGGTGGACAGGACGGCCCGGCTCACCTTGAGTGAGCGGATCTGTGCGTCGAGCGCGGCCACATGCGCGTCGGCGACCTCGGCGACCGTGGTGCGGCCGCTCAGGACGCGGCACACGTCGTCGAGACCGAGGCCCAGCTCCCGCAGGATGCGGACCAGCTCGACGCGGGCCACGGACTCGGCGTTGTACAACCGGTAGCCGCCCGCAGAGCGGGCCACAGGCGGCACCGCCCCCTCGTCCGACCAGAAGCGCAGGGTACGCACCGAAAGCCCGGTACGGTGCGCGAGCTGGCCAATGGTGAGCACGTCGGGGCGTTCGTCGTCCATGAGTAAAGATCCTCAACCCTCCGGCGGCTGGAGACTCAAGCGCCTCAGCCCGTTCGTCTTTGACGAGCGCGAGCGTGGCAGTCGGCGGGCCGCACCTCTACGTATCGACGGCAGCAGGGGCAGGGAAGCGGCTGAAGAGGACAAGCGGCCTGTCTTCGAGGGCACCGACGATAAGTTCGAAAACCACTTCGTCGACGACATCCGCGGGGAGCCGGGACAGTCGTCAGGCCCTCAAGAGCACAAAGGCCCCAGAACAGGCAGTCACACCCCGAAACGGGCCGCCGACTCCGTGGGCGGTCCGTCACGGACTTGAAAGGGCTGGTGACTGTGCCTTCTGAGATTTGATGCGACGTCAGCTACGTTTCTAACTGACCGTTTCAAATTGAGCTGGATGTGCGATGCGACATCACGCCTGCTCGTAAGAGCAGTCACAGGACTTCATCCCGGACGTCGCCGCCGTCAGCCCAGGTCCACAGCCATTTTCGTAGTGAGGCGGTCGCATGGCGAAGGCCGTCGTGAGGGCCCTCCCCGAACGTTGCAGATCATCACCGAGGGGTTGGCCGTGGGCTTCACCCCGGAGTGCGCCACGCCGGCCCAGCCGTCCGCAACCGTGATGTGGCCGCGGGATGGGCAGCAGGTGCCGTCGTGGGCGATGTGGAAGGCCTTGTCTCCCTCCTGTCATTGCCGTTTGCAGATGTCGCATCGATGGTCGCGGGACTCTCGGAACTCCCGGACTGCCTCCATCGGCGAGAATTTGAACCGCGTCATGGGCACGTAGTCCGGCTGACAGACGACGCAGTAGGTTGACCGACCGCTGAGCTGAGCCGACGGACGGCTGAACTCTGCCAATGGCTTGACGTTCCTGCAGGCGGGACACCGCTTCAAGCCAGCTTCCACCAGCGAGTACGCCTCGTCCTGGCTGATCCGCAAGGTGAACAAGGGCACCAGCTCGCCGCCACGCTTGTGCTGCTGGTAGTGGGCGTTGCACCACCCTCTGCCGATGGCGGGCATACGGCACGGCACGTTGGGCTCCTCCGCCCTAGTGGCCTGAGTCGGAGATTCGTCGTTGGTTCGGTATGAGTCGTCCGGGTCCGAAGATTCCGCCGTTGTCGGTGACCGATGCCCAGCGGGCCGTGCTGGAGGGCTGGGTACGTCGCCGCATGACGGCTCAGGCGCTGGCCTTGCGGTCGCGGATCGTGGTGGAGTGCGCCGAGGGCCACTCGATCCTGGAGGTGTCGCGCCGGCTGCGCATCACTCCGGACACGGTCCGCACCTGGCGGCGGCGCTTCCTCGAACGCGGCGTGGACGGCCTGTCCGACGAGCCGCGGCCCGGTGTCCCGCGGAAGATCACCGACGCGGACGTCGAGCGGGTCATCGTCAAGACACTGGAGGAGAAGCCGAAGAACGCCACCCACTGGTCGACCAGGTCGATGGCGGCGGCCACGGGCACGTCGCAGTCGGCGATCTCCCGGATCTGGCGGGCGTTCGCCCTGGTACCGCACCGGTCGCAGACGTTCAAGCTGTCCACGGACCCGCTGTTCATCGACAAAGTCCGCGATGTCGTGGGCCTCTACCTCGACCCGCCGGAGAAGGCCCTGGTGCTCTGTGTGGACGAGAAGTCCCAGATCCAGACTCTCGACCGGTCCCAGCCCGTGCTGCCGATGGTGCCCGGCGTCCCCGAACGCCGCAGCCACGACTACGTCCGGGCCGGCACCACCACCCTGTTCGCCGCTCTGGAGGTCCTACCGGCAAGGTGATCGGCTCCCTCCATCGGCGCCACCGGGCCGTCGAGTTCAAGAAGTTCCTGACGAAGCTCGACAAGGAAGTCCCCGCCGACCTCGATGTCCATCTGATCCTGGACAACTACGTCACCCACAAGACCCCTGCCATCAAGCAGTGGCTGCTGGCGCACCCGCGCTTCCATCTGCACTTCACACCGACGAGTTCGTCCTGGCTGAACCTGGTGGAGCGGTGGTTCGCCGAGCTCACGCAGAAGAAGCTCAAGCGCGGCGTCCACCGCTCCGTCCAGGCCCTCGAACGTGACATCCGTTCCTGGCTGGCCGACTGGAACGAACACCCCAGACCGTTCGTCTGGACGAAGACCGCCGACGAATCTCTGACTCAGGTCACTAGACGGTGCCCTCTTGTGCGTCTCAGCCGCAGTGGAGGCCGGCGCTGTCCGGGTACGGGTACGGTGCGTCGATCGGCCGTAATGCGGCAGGTAGCGCGTTGTCGTCGCGGGTCAGTCCGGGATGCTGGCCCAGTCGGCCGCTCCGGTGAACTCTCCGCCGTCCCCGAGGAGATCGATGCCAGTGACGAAACGCGATTCGTCACTGGCGAGGAAGAGGACGAGCTCGGCGATTTCCTCGGGCTCCCCGACACGCTGCAGAGCGACGTTGTTCACCTTGAACTCGACACCGTCGGTCATCGGCGTGTTGACCTGCCCCGGATGGACGGTGTTCACGCGTATGCCGTGGCGGCCGAGTTCGAGCGCGGCCACCTTGGTGAGGCCGCGGACCGCCCACTTGCTGGCCACGTAGCCGGACATGAGCGGGAAAGCCTTCATCCCGCCGAGCGACCCGAAGTTGATGATCGAGCCGCGCCCGGCCCGGCGCATGGCGGGTTCGACCGCCTGTATGCCGTTGAAGGCACCTATGAGGTTCACCTCCAGGACTCGGCGCAGTCGGGGCAGGTCCCACTCCGTCAGGGGGCCGACGTCCGCGATGCCCGCGTTGTTCACGAGGACATCGACGGTCCCGAAGGCGGTCTCGACGCCCACCACGGCCTCGGCCCAGGACGCGGGGTCCGTGACGTCCAGCTTGACGAACATCGCGTTCGGCCCCAACTTGTCCGCCAGGGCTCGTCCTTCGGCCTCCTTGACGTCGGCCACGGCGACCTTGGCGCCCTCCTTGACGAGCAGCTCGGCGCTTGCGGCACCCATGCCCTGGGCGGCCCCGGTGACGATGGCGACCTTGCCTGTTACGCGTTCCACCGTGCTTGTCCTTTCAGTCCTCTTGTTGTCGATTCCGGACGAGCGTCCTACGCGGCTTGCTCGGGCTGCAGCGCGGGGCCCAACTGCATGCCGCCGTCGACGACGTACTCCGCACCTGTCGTGAACGAGGAATGGCTTGAGGCGAGGAACAGCACTACGCGGCTGACCTCCTCGGGCTGGGCAAGCCTCGGGATGGCGACCGGTCCCGCCAGGTTGCCCTCCTCACTAGCCAGTTCCGCGGCCATGGAGGCGGCCAGGCGGGTATCCACTGTGCCGGGGTGGACCGAGTTGACGCGGATGTTGTCCCGGCCGAGTTCGAGTGCAGCCACCTTGGTGAGGCCGGTCACGCCGTGCTTGCTCGCGGTGTAGGCGGCAAGGGCGGGCGCGACCCCGCCGGTCAGGCCGGCAACGGACGAGATGTTGACGATGGTTCCGCCGCCGGCACGCCGCATGGACGGGGTCACGGCCCGGATCCCGAGGTACTGCCCGGTCAGGTTGATCTCGACGACCCGGCGCCACACCTCCGGCTCGGTCTCCTCGATCGTGCCGAACTGCAGGATGCCGGCGTTGTTGATCAGGACGGAAACCGGTCCGAAGGTGTCCTCGGCAGCGGTGACCGCGGCTGTCCAGTCGTCGGCACGGGTGATGTCGAGGCGGACGAATCGGGTGCGGTCTCCCAGCTCGCGGGCGAGCGCCTTGCCCTCGTCCTCGAGGATGTCCGCTATGACCACCGACGCGCCCTGCTCCAGGAAGGCTCGAGCGTGGCTGGCTCCCATGCCGCCGGAAGCGCCAGTGATGATCACAGTCTGATTGTCGAAGTGTCCCATGATTCGACTCCAATGCATTGCGTTGTGCATATAGCTTGTGATGCACAAACTATCTGCCCAATACTTAACACTGACTGGGTATGGAGTCAAGCAGTTAGGGTTGGCCCATGAGGCAGCGGAGTGAGCAGCAGAACGTGCACCAGTCGGCGATCCTCCTCGACCACCTGGCGCGCCGTATGCGGGTGCGCTCAGAGGCGGCACTCGCCCCCTTCCGTCTGCGAGTCCGCCATCTCATCGCGCTGACGCTGCTGCGTGAGCGGGGAGACTCGCCCCAGCAGCAACTCGCCGTGGCTCTGGAGCGCGACGGCACCAACGTCGTCGGACTGCTCAACGAACTGGAGGCCGAGAAACTGGTGGAGCGCATACGCTCGCCCCAGGACCGGCGCCGGCATGTCGTCCGACTCACGGCCGCCGGCGTTCGTCGGCTTTCCGAGGCCGAGGCCGTACTCGTGGATGTCGAGAGAGAGGTGTTCGCCGCCCTCGACGCCGATCAGCGCGAGTCGCTCTACCACCTGCTCAGGCAGGCAATGGCCGGCCAGGAGGTACCGGGCATGGGCGACTGACCGCCGTGCCAGGGCGGGTCTGCCAGTCGCTGGGACCGCCCCGGCCGCGAAGGGCCTGCGCAATCGGACTCAGCTGCCGCGAGCGTCCGGCATCGCCGCAGGAGAAGATCACCGCGATCCACCATCTGGCCCGGGACGAGGACGTCGCCGCGACGGTGACCAGCGACTTCCTGAAGCGTCCGACGGTGGCGGCCAAGGTCTCCGACCAGGACAAGGTGAGGGTGGCGGAGGAGTTCACCCGGGACGAGCACGTCGCCACCCAGGTGACCACCGGTCTGCTGCGTCGACCCGAGGTCGCGTTCAAAGCGATGAGCGACGACACCGCCCCGCCACCAGGTCAATCACGCCCAGGTTGAGCGAGGTCGGCAGGCCCGCGAGCATTTCGAGGACACCAGCCCGATCGCGCCGGCGGTCCGCCACATCGACCGGACGGTGGAGTTCCTGGATCTCGTCACTGCCTGCCACTCGTTCGTGGCTGCGGCGGGCCGGGCGGTCCCCGGTCTGCGCGATCGCACCTTGGGCGAGGACGAACGCGCGATCGTGCACGAGAACGTGGCCAAGGTGCGGGCGACGCTCGACTGGATCCAGACTGCCGTCGACACCGGCAAGGTCGACATGGACGGCGAGCTGGCCCGCATGCTGCGGGGCGAGTAGTTGTGCCTCGCGCCTCACGGCGCGAGGGTGATGCCGCCCGGCGGCACGCGGACACCATCCGGTTCGTCCTGTTCGAGGCCAGGCCCGCCGGCCTGCTGATGCACCAGCTGATCAGGGCCAGCGGGTTGTCGGACAGCCAGGTCAGATCGGGGCTTGCGGCTCTGCGGGACGAAGCGGCGTCCAAGGGCTGGCCGCCCCCGATGTGGACCCGGGCCGACGGCTATCAGCTCGGCGCCGAACGGGCCGCGCTGGAGGCATACGAACGGGCGGTGGTCAAGGAGGAGCTGACCCAGTTCCGCCGGTTCATTACCGGCACCGTCGCCCCGCATGCCACGGCCCATCCGAACGACAAGTGGGTCAAACACATCGTCGCCCAGATCAACTCCATTGAATCCACCCTCGACCTCACCGCCAGCGCCTGACCGATCCCGCGGGGGTCGACCGGCGGAGCCGGTCAGCCCCCGCCGCAGGTCAGTGACGGGAGGAGAAGTGCGTCACCGCCGCTATCCCTCGGACACGCCGGACGACGAGTGGACGCTGATCGAACCGCGGCCGCCGCCGGCCTGCGAGACCGCCCGCGGCGGGCGGCCGGAGAAGCATCCCCGGCGCGAGATCGTCGACGCGATCCGATACGTCGTGGACACCGGCTGCAAGTGGCGGGCCCTGCCTGCGGATTTCCCTCCCTGGCGGACCGTTTGGGGCTTCATGGCCCGCTGGGCGGCAGCCGGAGTCATCGGCCAGATCCGTGACGCCCTGGCCCAGCGGATCCGCCGCGAGATGGGCAAAGGCCCGAGAGCCGTGGCCACGATCATCGACTCCCAGTCGGTGAAGGCTGCCTCCACCGTCGGCAAGGACAGCCGCGGCTACGACGCGGGCAAAAAGATCAATGGCCGCAAGCGGCATCTCGTGGTCGACACCCGCGGCCTGCCGCTGATGGTGATGGTCACCCGGCTGACCTGCACGACTCCGCCGCCGCCAGGGAAGTCCTCTTCCGCCTGCGGCTGATGCAGCCCGAGATCACCCTCGTCTGGGCCTGAACCGTTCCGGGTTCGGTAGAGACTCGATCATTTGAGAGGATCGAGTCATGGCACGTCCTTCCCCCTACCCGCTTGAGCTGCGCCGTCGTGCGGTCCGCATGGTCGCCGAGGTGCGGCCGGAGTACGACACCGAGTTGGCCGCTATGAAAGCGGTCGCCCAGAAGCTGGGCATCGGCACAACCGAAACCCTGCGGAAGTGGGTACGGCAGGACCAGATCGACGCCGGCACCCGGCCGGGGACGACGACGGAGGAGTCCGCCGAGCTGAAGCGGCTGAAGAAGGAGAACGCCGAGCTCAAGCGGGCGAACGAGATCCTCAAGGCCGCGGCGTCTTTCTTCGCGGCCGAGCTCGACCGGCCACACACACGCTCGTAGCGTTCATCGACGAGCACAAGGGCCGCTTCGGCGGCGTCGAGCCGATCTGCCGCGTGCTGACGATGCACGACTGCAAGATCGCCCCTGCCACCTACTACGCCCATCACAAACGCCGGACCGCGCCGTCTGCCAGGACCGTGCGCGACGGCGAGCTGAAGGAACTGATCCAGCACGTCTACGACTCCAACTACCGCGTCTACGGGGCGAGGAAGATCTGGCGGGAACTGAACCGGCAGGGCCAGGCCGTGGCCCGCTGCACCGTTGAACGCCTGATGCGCGAGCTCGGCATCACCGGCGCGGTCCGCGGTAAACACGTGATCACCACGCTTCCCGGCGGCCAGACCGGGCGGGCCCCGGACCTCGTCGACCGCGACTTCGTCGCCGGCGCCCCGAACCGCTGCTGGGTCGCGGACTTCACCCACGTGAAGACCTGGGCAGGTGTCGTCTACGTCGCCTTCGTCGTGGACACCTTCTCCCGCCGGATCGTCGGCTGGTCCGCGGCCACCGTGAAGGAGACGGTCTTCGTGCTGGACGCCCTGGAGATGGCGATCTGGCAGCGCGACCGTGACCAACATCCCGTTCAGCCAGGCGAGTTGATTCATCACTCGGATGCCGGGTCGCAATATACGAGTTTCCGGCTCGCCGAGCACCTGGACGTCGCCGGTATTGCCGCCTCGATCGGCTCGGTCGGCGACGCCTACGACAACGCCCTGATGGAGAGCGCGATCGGGCTGCTCAAGACCGAGCTGATCAAGCCCCGGCGGCCGTGGAAGACGCTGTCCGACGTCGAGCTCGCCACCGCCGAATACGTCGACTGGTACAACCACCGACGACTCCACGGTGAGATAGGCCACGTCCCGCCGGTCGAATACGAGAACAACCACTACCTCGCAACCACGAAACCCCAGGTCACACCCAACATCTGAGATCTCTACCGAACCGGGAACGGTTCACCCGGACCGCTTTCAGCAACCGGCCGAACTGATCGACCCGCAACCCCGTGAACGTCTCCACCCACACCCGCTCGGCCCTCAACACGCCTGCCGCACAACGGAGATGTCCAGTTCACAGTCTTGTGCAACACCCTTTAGGTACGGGCGTTCCCGCAAGGACCGGGAGAGGGCGCGTGCGTCGTACAGGTCAATTTCCACGATCCACGGCCGGGTAGTCACACCATCTGGAACGGGCGAATCGTCACACCGGTCACGGCCCACCAGGACCATCCAACAAGATCGTATTACGAGCTCGAAGTATCAACTCATCGAGAAGTCGATCTCCTCGCAGCAGGCCGATTTCGGCGTCTACCAGGACCACCCCCAGCCCAGCCTCGTGGTGTTCGGTGCCCTTCGGGCGTGTGGCGTGTGCTGGGCCGGCAAGTCAGCGAGTTGACACGGGGTTCCGATGGCCGCGCACCCGGACATCCCCGCGCCCGTCTCCGGCTTCCGGCCTCCCGCTGCCGCCCGCCAGGCCCCGCTCCGGCAACCCGGTCTGCGTCCGGTGCTGCGTCTTCTTCCCTATGGAGTCCCGCCCCGCCGACGGCAGTCTGCTGGAAAACACGGCTTGGAGGCTCACAGTGACAGCAGGACCGGCCCCGGAGAGGGCCCTGGACGGCCTCGACATCCGCACCGCATCCTTCGCCCAGCGTCGACTGTGGTTCATGGACCAGCTCGCCGGTACCTCCACCGGGTCGGTGCTGCCGCTGGTGCTGAGGTTGAGCGGGGCCCTGGACGTGGAGAGGCTGCACAACTCGCTGTCGGCGATTGTGGACCGGCACGAGGTGCTGCGCTCGCGGTTCACCGCCGTCGACGGCGAACTCGTGCAGGTGGTCGACGCCCCGGCCGGCGTCGCACTGGAGCACGTCGAGGTCGGCGGCCCGCAGGAGCTGTACGACCGGTTCCTCGGGCGCCCCGTCGACCTCACCGCGCAGCACCCGGTCCGCGCCGTCCTCGCCCGTGTCGCCCCCGACGAGCACCTGCTGCTCGTCGAGGTGCACCACATCGCCGTGGACGGCTGGTCCTGGGGCGTGCTGCTGGAGGAACTGGCCGCCGGGTACCGGGGGGACGCCGTCGCCGCACCCGCCGTCTCCTACAGCGACCTCGCCCGGGCCCAGACGGAGCGCCTGAGCGGGCCGCGTCTGGAGCGGATGCTCGCGCACTGGCGTGAACGGCTGAACGGGCTCACCCCGCTGGACCTGCCGACCGACCGCCCGCGACCGCGCACCTGGGACGGATCCGGCGACGTCGTCCGGTTCGACCTGCCCGCCGACGTGGTCGCCGCCGTGGACACCTACGCCCGCTCCCGCCGCGCCACCCGCTACATGTTCCTGCTCACCGCCTACCAGGTGCTGCTCGGACACTGGGCGGGCCGCGACGACGTCGCCGTGTGCAGCACCCTCGCCGAACGCTCCCGGCCCGGCGCCGCCGGACTCATCGGCCCTCTGGTGAACACCGTCGTCCTGCGCACCCCCCTCGCCGGCGCCCCGGACTTCGCCGGACTGCTCGACCGGGTGCGCCGCCGGGTCCCCGTCGACCTCGCACACGCCGAGGCGCCCTTCGACCTCGTCGTCGGCGCCGTCGGCGGATCCCGCGACCTGTCCCGACACCCCCTGGCGCAGGCCTCGTTCACCCTCCTCAACGCGCCGATCCAGCCGGTGCGGATGCCCGGCCTGGACGTCGGCCTGGTCGAACCGCCGCTGTCCGAGACGCCGTTGGACGTCTTCCTCGACCTCACCCTGCGCGCCGACGGCAGCATCGCCGCCCTGCTCCAGTACGCCACCGCCCTGTTCGACGCCGCCACCGTGCGCGCCTTCGCCCAGACCTACGTCGCCCTGATACGGGCGGTGCTGGCCGCCCCCGAAACCCCCCTGCGGGAGCTGCTCCGCGCGCTTCCCACGCGACCGGGCGCCCTCGCCCGGCCCCGCCCCGACTGGCACCGCGCCCCCGACCGCCCCGCCGGCCCGGCGCCCGGCCTCGCCTTCTCCGGCCCTCCCACGGCGATCGCGCTGAGCTGCGGGAACCAGAACGTCACCTACGCCGAACTCGACGCCATGACCGGAGGACTGGCCGCCGCCCTGCGGGAGGCAGGGGTCGAACCCGGCGGCGCCGTGGGCGTGCTGCTGCGCCGGGGGCCGTGGTCGGTCGCCGCCATCGAGGGCATCTGGCGCGCCGGCTGCGCCTATGTGCCCCTCGACCCCGAACTTCCCGCCGAGCGACTGCGGTACATGGCGCGACAGGCCAGCCTCGCCTGCGTCCTCACCGACGCGGCGACCGCGGCCGACGCCGACGGTCTCGCCCCCGTCCTCCTCGACACCGGCGCCGTCGCCCCCGACGCCGACGGCCCCCGGCACCGGCCCCATCCGAGGGAGCTGGCCCACGTCATCTTCACCTCCGGATCCACCGGCCGCCCCAAGGCCGTCGGCGTCGAGCACGCCGCCCTCGCCTCGCACGTGGCCGCCGCCCGCGAACGCCTCGGCATCACCGCCGCCGACCGCGTCCTGGCCTTCGCCTCGTTCTCCTTCGACGCCTCCCTCGACCAGGTCCTGCCCGCCCTCACCACCGGCGCGCGCGTCGTCATGCGGCCCGACGAACCGTGGCTGCCCACCCAGGTCCCCGAGATCGTCGAGCGGCACGGCCTGACCGTCGTCAACGTGCCGCCCACCTACTGGGCGGAGCTGACCCTCTCCCTCGACCGCCGGCTCGCAGCCCGGCTGCGCGGTCTGCGGCTGCTGGTCCTCGGCGGCGAGAGCGTCCCGCCCGACACCCTCGCCGCGTGGCGCGCCGCCGTCCCCCACGTCCGCGTCTGCAACGCCTACGGCCCGACCGAGACCACCGTCACCGCCACGACCTACGACGCCGACGACCCGCCCGCCCACACCGTGCCCATCGGCCGGCCGCTGGGGGAGCGGCGCGTGTACGTCGTCGACGGCGACGGCGAACCCGTGCCCGTCGGCGTCGGAGGCGAACTCCTCATCGGCGGCACCGAGGTGGCACGCGGCTACCTCGGGATGCCCGCCCTGACCGCCGACCGCTTCGTGCCCGACCCGTTCGGCCCGCCCGGCGGACGCCTCTACCGCACCGGCGACATCGTGCGCTGGACCGCGAGCGGGTCACTGGAGTTCCTCGGGCGCCGCGACGACCAGGTCAAGCTCCGCGGCTTCCGCATCGAACTCGGCGAAGTCGAGACGGTGCTGCGGGCCTGCCCCGAGGTCGCCCAGGCCGCCGCCCGCCCCGACCGCGCCACCGGCCGCAGCCTGATCGGCTACGTCGTGCCCGCCGAGGGCGCCGGCCCGGCCCCCGACCGCGCCGCCCTGCGCGCCTGGTGCGCCCGCCACCTCCCGCAGCACGCCGTCCCCTCGGACTTCGTCGTCCTGGACGCGCTGCCCGTCGGCGTCTCCGGCAAGCTCGACCGCTCCGCGCTGCCCGACCCCGCGCACACCCGCGGCGCCTCCGGGCCCGCCTACGCCGCGCCGCGCGACGAGACCGAACGGGTCGTCGCCGAGGTGTGGGCCGACGTCCTCGGCCTGGACCGGGTCGGACTCGACGACAGCTTCTTCGACCTCGGCGGACACTCCCTGCTCGCTACCATGGCCGTCTCCCGGATCGCCCAGCGCCTGGGCCGCGAGGTGGAGCTGCGCACCGTCTTCGAACACCCCACCGTCCGCGGCTTCGCGCCGGTCGTGGCCGGCGCCCGGGTCCCGGGGGCCGCCGACGTGGCACCCGTCGACCGCGACCGGCCCCTGCCGCTGTCCTTCGCGCAGGAGCGGCTGTGGTTCCTGGACCGCACCTCCGACACCGGCGAGTCCTATCTCCTCTGGTACTGCTGGCGGGTGCGCGGCGGACTGGACCGCACCGCCTGGCAGCAGGCCCTGGACGACCTGGTCGCCCGCCACGAGGTGCTGCGCACCGCCCTCATCGAGCGCGAGGGACGCCCCGTCCAGGAGGTGTGCCCGCCGGTCGGCGTGCCGCTGCACTGGGAGCGGGCGCCCGAGGCCGCCGAGGGACGCGACCGCGTGGCCGAACTGCGCCCGCGCGCCGCGGCCTTCGCCACCCGCCGGTTCGACCTCGCCCGGCCGCCCCTGCTGCGCTCGGGCGTGTGGGAACTGGCCGAGGACGACCACGTCGTCCTGATCAGCCTGCACCACGCGGTGACCGACGGCTGGTCCAAGAACGTTCTGCTCGACGAACTCGCCCGGCACTACCACGCCCGCCTGCGGGGCGAGAACGCCGCGCTGCCGCCGCTGCCCGTGCAGTACGGCGACTTCGCCGTCTGGCAGCGCGACCGCGCCGACAGCGGCGTCATGGAGCCCCAACTCGCCTACTGGGAAGCCGCGCTCGACGGCGCTCCCGTGCTCGACCTGCCCACCGACCGGCCCCGCCCCGCCGCGTTCACCGGCCGGGGAGGAGCCGTCGAGATCGACCTGCCCCACGACCTCGTCGGCCGGGTCGACGATCTGGCGCGGGAGCACGGGGCCAGCCGCTTCATGGTGCTGCTCGCCGCCGCGCAGGCCGTGCTCGCCCGCTGGACCGGACAGGACGACATCTGCGTCGGCACCCCCGTCGCGGGCCGCGACCGGCTCGAGCTGGAGCCGCTGGTCGGCTTCTTCGTCAACACGGTCGTCCTGCGCACCGACCTGTCCGGACGGCCGACCCTCGCCGGTCTCGTCGACCGCGTGCGGGACGTCGTCCTCGGCGCCTTCGGTCACCAGGAGGTGCCGTTCGAGAAGGTCGTGGAACGGCTGCGGCCCGAACGCGACCTCTCCCGCAACCCGCTCTTCCAGGTCATGGTCGACGTCCAGGACTCCGCGGGCGGCGGCCCGGCGCTGCCGGGCCTGGACGCCACCGACCTCGCCCTGCCGTGGAGTTCGGCCAAGTTCGACCTCACCGCGACCTTCGTGGTCCGGGACGCCGGGTTCGCCCTCAACGTGGAGTACGCGGCCGACCTGTTCGAACCGGCCACCGCGGTCCGCTTCGCCGACCACGTCGGACGCCTCCTGCGGACCCTCGTCGACGCCCCGGACACCCGCGTCGACGAAGCGCCCCTGCTCTCGCCGGAGGAGCGCCGCGACCTGCTCGCCGCCGCGGGCCAGGACACCCCGCCGGCGCCGGCCTTCGCGGTGGAGGGCCGACCGGAGGCCACGGCCCTCGCCTGCGAGGGGACCACCCTCACCTACCGCGCGCTCGACGCCCGCAGCGGGGGGATCGCGGCCGCGCTCGTTGCCGCGGGCGTCTCCCCGGCCGATCCGGTCGGCGTGTGCGTGAGCCGGGGTGTCGGAGCGGTCACGGCCATGCTCGCCGTCTGGCGGGCAGGCGGCGTCTACGTCCCGCTCGACCCCCGGCTGCCGGCCCGGCGGCTGGAGCACATGCTCCGGGAGGCAGGGGTGCGGCACGTCCTGTGCGACGCGGTCACCCGCGCCACCGTGGACGCCCTGGACGCACGCCGCGTCGACCTCGACGACGCGCCGTCACGCACCGACGGCCCGCGCCACACCCCCGGGCCCGACGACCTCGCCTACGTCATCTTCACCTCGGGCTCCACCGGCAGGCCCAAGGCCGTCGGCGTCGCACACCACGCCCTGGACGCCCATGTCGCCGCCGCTCGCGCACTGTTCGCGCTGACCGACCGGGACCGGGTGCTCACCTTCGCCTCGACCTCCTTCGACGCCTCGCTCGAACAGATCCTGCCCGCGCTGAGCGTCGGAGCGAGCGTGCAGGTGCGGCCCGACGAGATCTGGGCCCCCGAGGAGCTGGCCGAACGCGTCGCCGAGGCCGGGATCACCGTCATGGAGCTCACCCCGTCGTACTGGGCCGAGGTCGTCGCCCGCCTGGACACCCTGGCGCCCCGGCTGCGCACCCTGCGGCTGCTGGTGACCGGCGGAGAGGCGCTGCCCGCCGACCCGCTCGAGCGCTGGTTCGCCTACCTGCCCGGCGTCGCGGTCGTCAACACCTACGGGCCCACCGAGGCCGTCATCTCCGCCACCGCGCACACGCTGCGGGCCCGGCCGGACGGCCGGGTGCCCATCGGACGGGCGCTGGGCAGCCGACGCACCTACGTCGTCGACGCGCGCGGCGCCCTGGCCCCCCACGGCGTGCCCGGCGAACTCCTCGTCGGTGGCCCGGAGTTGGCGCGCGGCTATCTCGGCAGGCCCGCCCTGACGGCCGAGCGGTTCGTGCCGGACCCGCACGGCGGACCCGGCGCCCGGGCCTACCGCACCGGTGACGTGGTGCGCCGACTGTCCAACGGGGAACTGGAGTTCCTCGGCCGCAACGACGACCAGGTCAAGATCCGGGGCTTCCGCGTCGAACCCGGCGAGGCCGAGGCCGTCCTGCGCGCCCACCCCGGCGTGCGCGGCGCGGCCGTCGTCGTCCGCACCCTGCACGGCGAACCCGCGCTGGTCGGCTACGTCGCCGGGGACGGCCTGCTGGAGGAGTCCCTGGCCGCCCACTGCCGGGCCCAGCTGCCCCACCACCTCGTCCCCTCGGCGTTCGTCCTGCTCGACGCCCTGCCGCTGACCGTCCAGGGCAAGCTGGACGCCAAGGCGCTGCCCGAGCCGGAGCCCCGCGAGGCGCCCACCCTGGTGCCGCCGCGGACGCCGGCCGAGACCGTGGTTGCCCAGATCTGGTGCGAGGTCCTCGACCTGCCCCGGGTCGGCGTCCACGACGACTTCTTCGCGCTGGGCGGCCACTCCCTGCGCGCGGTGTCGGTCGCCTCCCGGCTGCGGACCGCCTTCGACTGCCCCTTCCAGGTCCGCGACCTGTTCGAACACCCCACGGTGGAGCGGCTCGCCGCCGAGGTGGAACGCCGTCTGCTGGAGCTGATCTCGCAGATGAGCGACGACGAGATCGACCTGTCCCTGACGGCCGAACTCTGACCACCGGACTCTGATCGTCGGAACTCTGACCACCGGACTCCGCCCCCGAACCCGGACGGCCGCCCGCCGAGGCCCGTCCGGTTCGCCACCCGGCCCGCAGCTCTGCCCCAGACCCTGAGATTCGGAGTGCCCTCATGACCACGTCCGACGTGCGCCCCGGCCCCCAGCCCGCAGGCGGTGGCCTCTCCCCGGCCGCCCGGCGACTGCTGGAGCAGCGGCTGCGCGGCCGGTCGGCCGTCCGCGACGACGGCCCCGTCCGCGTCCGGCCCCGCCCGGAGCGAACCCCGCTGTCCCCGGCCCAGCAGCGCCTGTACTTCCTGGACCGCCTCGACCCCGGCGCCGCGACCTATCTGCTGCCCGCCGCGTGGCGGCTGCGCGGCCCCCTGGACGTGCCGGCCCTGCGCGCCGCCCTCGCCGACCTCGTCGTACGGCACGAACAGCTGCGCGTCGTCTTCCCCGAGCACGAGGGCGTCCCGTACCAGCGCGTCCTGCCGACCGGCGACGCCGTGCTCGACGTCGTCGACGCGGCCGCGGGCGGAGAGGCGGACGCCGGCGCGGTCCGCGAGGCGGATGCCGTATCCGTCGGCGGGGCGGATGCCGTCCCCGTGGGCGAGGCCGCCGCCCGGCAGGTGGACGCCGCCGTACACGCCGCTGCCCTGCGCCCCTTCGACCTCGCCCGCGAACCCGCCTTCCGGGCCACCCTGGTGCGCGCGGCCGACGACGACCACGTCCTCGTCCTCGCCATGCACCACATCGTCTCCGACGGCTGGTCCCTCGACGTCCTCGTACGGGACCTCGCCGAGCTGTACCGGGCCAGGCGCGAGGGCCGCGACGCCGACCTGCCCGAACTGCCCCTGGACTACGCCGACTACGCCCTCTGGCAGCGCGCCGCCGACCAGGGCCCGGCACTGGACCACTGGACCTCCCGACTCGCCGGACTGACCCCGCTCGACCTGCCCACCGACCACCCGCGCCCCGACACGCCCTCCAGTCACGGCGCCGTGCACACCGTCACCCTGCCGGCCGCCCTGACCGACGGCCTCGCCGCCCTCGGCCGCACCGCCGGGACCACGCCCTACATGACCGTGCTCGCCGCCTTCCAGGCAGCGCTCGCCTTCCACAGCGGACAGCACGACATCGCCGTGGGCACCGTCGTCGCCAACCGCGAGCGGGCCGAGACCGAACAGCTCGTCGGGTTCTTCGTCAACACCCTCGTGATGCGCGGCGACTTCTCCGACGACCCGACTCCGGCCACGCTCCTCGCCCGCACCCGCGACCGGGTCCTGGAGGCGTTCACCCACCAGTCGCTGCCCTTCGAGAAGGTCGTCGAGGCCCTCAGCCCCGAACGCGACCTCGCCCGCAACCCGCTGGTGCAGGTGCTCTACACGCACACCGAGACCGGCGCGGGCGCCCTCGCTCTCGGGCAGGCCGAGGGCGCGCCGTACCGCATCGGGCTCACCACCGCGAAGTTCGACCTCACCCTCGACCTGCGCGAGGGCGCCGGCCGCACCGAACTCGCCTTCGTCTACCGCCCCGACCTGTTCGAGGAGGAGACCGTCGCCGCGCTGGCCCGGCACACCGTGGCCTTCCTGGAGGCGTTCCGCACCCGCCCCGACGCGCCCCTGAGCACCGTCGACCCGCTCACCGCCGCCGAACGCGCCCGCCTGCTCGGCCCGGACGGCCCCGCCCGCAGGACCGACACGCCCGCCGCCTTGTCGCGCACCGCCGTCGACCGGCTCGCCGGACACATCGCCCGCACCCCTCACGCGCGCGCCGTCACCGGCTCGGGCCGGGGCCTGACCTACGCCGAACTCGACGCGCGGGCTTCGGCGTTGGCGCGGCGACTGCGCGCGGCCGGCGTCACCCCGGGCGCCCTCGTCGGCGTCTGCCTCGACCGCACCCCCGACCTCGCCGTCGCCCTCCTGGCCGTCTGGCGGACCGGAGCCGCCTATCTGCCGCTGGACCCGACGCACCCCAAGGCGCGCCGTGAGTACACCGTCACCGACTCCGGCATCGAGCTCATCGTCACCGACGCGGCCACCCGCGACGCGGTGGAGGGCCTGCCGGCCCGGCTGCTCGAACTGAACGCCACCGAGCGGGACGTCGACGAGCGGCGCCCCGCGGCGCGGGACACCACCGGAGTGGGCGCCGCGCCGTCGCCGGAGGACGTCGTCCCCGCCCACGACGACCTCGCCTACGTCATCTACACCTCCGGCTCCACCGGCCGCCCCAAGGGCGTCGAGATCACCCACGGCAACCTGGCCTGGCTGCTGGGCGCCGCCGACCGGCACTTCGACTTCGGTCCCGACGACGTGTGGACCCTGATGCACTCGCCCGCCTTCGACTTCTCCGTGTGGGAGCTGTGGGCGCCCCTCGCCACCGGCGGACACGTCGTCGTCCTCACCGGGGACGAGGTGCGCGACCCGGCCGCCGTGCACCGGGTGCTGCGCGAGGAGGGCGTCACCGTCCTCAACCAGACCCCGGCCGCCTTCAAGGGGCTGCGCGCCCATCTCGCCCAGAACGGGGCCGACTTCACCGACCTCGCCCTGCGGACGGTCGTCTTCGGCGGCGACGCCTTCGACGTGCGCGACTACCATGACTGGTTCACCGCCCCCGGGCCCCGCCCGGAGCTGGTCAACATGTACGGCATCACCGAGACCACCGTCCACGTCACGATCCGCACCATCACCGAGGACGACGTCCACGGCGACGTCCGCTCACCCGTCGGCCGCCCGCTCACCGCCGCCCACGGCTACGTGCTGGACGCCTGGGGCCGCCTCGTTCCGCACGGCACCGTCGGCGAACTCCACGTGGCCGGCGGGGGAGTGGCCCGCGGCTACCACAACCGGCCCGAGCTGACCGCGGAGCGCTTCCTCGACGACCCCTTCGGCGCCCCCGGCTCCCGCATGTACCGCACCGGCGACCTCGTACGCGTCCTGCCCGACGGACAGCTCGCCTACGTCGGCCGCGCCGACCACCAGATCAAGATCCGCGGCTACCGGATCGAGCCCGGCGAGATCGAGACCGCCCTGCGCGCACTGCCCGGCGTCGCGGACACCGCCGTGGTGGCCCGGCGCGACGGCGGCGCCGCCCGCCTCGTCGCCCACGTCGTCACCCCCGAGGGCCGCCCCCTGGACGCGCCCGCCCTGCGCGAGGGACTGCGGCTGACGCTGCCCGAGTACATGGTCCCCGCCCTGTTCGTCCGCCACGACCGCCTGCCGCTGACCGCCAACGGCAAGGTCGACCGCGCCGCCCTGACCGCCGTGCGCCCCACCACCGCCCAGGATTCGGCGCACGTCCCCCCGCAGGGACCGACCGAGCAGGCCCTGGCGGAGGTGTTCGGGCAGGTCCTGAGCGTGGAGCGGGTCGGACGCACCGACAACTTCTTCGACCTCGGCGGCGACTCCATCCTCGCCCTGCGCCTGGTCGGCGTCGGCCGGCTTGCCGGGCTCGGCTTCTCCGTCGCCGACGTCTTCCGCGCCCGCACCCTCGCCGACCTCGCCGAACTGGTCACCGACGCCGCCGACACCCCCGAACCGGTCGCCCCCTTCTCCCTCGTCGCCCCCGCCGACCGGGACCGGCTGCCCGACGGCCTCGCCGACGCCTACCCGCTCACCATGCTCCAGGCCGGCATGCTCCACGAGATGCTCGCCGACCACCGGCGCGGCGCCTACCACAACGTCACCGACCTGAAGATCACCGTCCCCGAGGGCTTCGACGCCGCAGCCTTCCAGTCCGCCGTCGACGCAGTCGTCGCCGCCCACCCGATCCTGCGGACCTCCGTCGACCTCGTCGGCTACCGCGAACCCCTCCAGCTCGTCCACCGCACCGCCCACCTGCCCGTCGGCTACACCGACCTGCGCGGACTGCCCCGCGAGGAGCAGCGCGAGCGGCTGCGCCGGTTCGTCGACGCCGAGTTCGACCGCCGCTTCGACCTCGCCGCCGCCCCCCTCGTCCGCATCCACCTGCACCACGTCACCGACCACGACCTGCGCCTGGTCCTCACCGACTGCCATGTCGTCCTCGACGGCTGGAGCCTGACCTCCCTCGTCGCCGACCTGCTGGCCCTGCACCGCGAGGCGGTCACCCGGCGCACCGCGCCGCGCCCTGCGAGCGTCCCGGCCTTCGCCGAGTACGTCGCCCTGGAGCGGGCCGCGCTCGCCGACGAGGACTCCCTGGCCTACTGGCGCGACCGGCTCGCCGCGCTGCGCCCGGTCACCCTGCGCCGGCGCACCGACACGGCCGCCGTGGACGGTCCGCCGGTGCACGAGGTGCGTCGCTCCTACGCCCACCTCGCGACACGCATCGGACGCCTCGCCAAGGAGGCGGGCGTGCCCCGCCGCACCGTGCTGCTGGCCGCCTTCCACCACACCATGAGCCTGTTCGCCGACCGCGACGACAGCGTGCGCGGCCACAGCATCGGCCTGGTCACCAACGGCCGCCCCGAGGTGCCCGGCGCCGACCGGATGCGCGGACTGTTCCTCAACACCGTGCCGTTCGGCGTGGACCGCCCGCGCGGCGACTGGCTGACCTACCTGAGGGACGTGTTCGGCGCCGAGCAGGAGATGCTGCCGCACCGTCGGGTCCCGCTCGTCCGCATCGCCCAACTGCGGCCCACCGAACCGAACCTGACCGACACCGTCTTCAACTACGTCAACTTCCACCGCCTGGCGCACGACTCCTGGGACGACTCCCTGGAGATCGCCCGCACGATGTTCCCGCTGCTGGTCAACGCCAGCGTCAACGCCTTCACCCTCGACGCCGACCCCGAGTACGTGGCGCCGGCCACCGCCGAACAGGTCGCCGACGTCTTCGTGGCCCAGCTCGAGGCCATGACCGCCGACCCGCACGCCCGGATCCGCCCGCCCGCCGCCACCGGCGCCGCCCGTGAGACGGTCCTCGGCTGGGCCGCGGGCCCGGACCTGCCCTCCTCGCCGCTGCTGTTCCACGAGCACGTCGCCGCATGGGCCGCCCGCACCCCGCACGCCGTCGCCGTCGAGCACCGCGGCCAGACCCTGACCTACGCCGAACTCCACGAGCAGGCCGAACAGATCGCCCGCCGCCTTCGGTTGCTCGGCGTCGGACCCGAGAGCGTCGTCGGCATCTGCGTCGACCGGGGGCCGGACTGGGTCCGCGCCGCGCTCGGCGTGCTGCGCTCCGGCGGCGCGTTCGTCCCGCTCGACCCGCAACACCCCACCGACCGGCTCGCGTTCATGGCCGAGGACAGCGGTATGCGGGTGCTGCTGACCCAGCGGGCGCTGGACGGCGCCGTCCCCTTCGACGGCCCCACCCTCCACCTGGACGCGCCCGCCGAGCCGGTCGGACCGGTGCCGGGCCGCGAGCCCGACGCCGACACCTTCGCCTACCTGATCTACACGTCCGGCTCCACCGGCGTCCCCAAGGGCGTCGCCATCGCGCACGGCGGCCTGTCCAACATGCTCGAAGGCCAGCGCGACCTGGTCGACCCCACCCCCGAGGACCGCGTCCTGCAGTTCGCGTCCTTCGGCTTCGACGCCTCCATCCTGGAACTGACCTGGTCCCTCGCCAACGGCGGCCGCCTGGTCACCGCACCCAAGGAGGACCTGCGCCCCGGCCCCGACCTGGCCCGCACCCTGCGCGAGGCCCGCGTCACCGGCGGCATGCTCCCGCCCAGCGCCCTGGCCGTCCTCGGCGAGGACACCTTCCCCGACCTGCGCGTCCTCCAGGTCGCGGGCGAGGCCTGCCCCGCCGAACTCGCCGACCGCTGGTCACGGGGCCGCCGCTTCCAGAACGTGTACGGCCTCACCGAGACCACCGTGTGGTCCGTCGCCGCCGATCTCGCCCCCGGCCAGGGCCGGCCGCCCGTCGGCACCCCGATCCGCAACACCCGCGTCCACGTCCTCGACGACGACCTCCAGCCCGTCCCGGTCGGCGTCCCCGGCGAGATCCACCTCGGCGGACGGGCCGTCGGCCGCGGCTACCTCGGCCGCCCCGGCCTCACCGCCGCCACCTACGTCCCCGACCCCTACGGCGGCCCCGGCGAGCGGCTGTGCCGCACCGGCGACCTCGGCGCCTACCGGCCCGACGGCACCGTCGAATGGCTCGGCCGCCGCGACGCCCAGGTGAAACTGCGCGGCTTCCGCATCGAACTCGGCGAGATCGAGCACGCCCTGCGGCGACTGCCCGGCGTCCGCCAGGCCGTCGTCCTGCACCGCACCGACCTGCCCGGGGGCGAACCCGCCCTCGTCGCCTACCTGGTCACCGACGACACCGGCCGGCACACCCCCGAGGAGCTGCGCGGCGCCCTGCGCACCGGGCTGCCCGCCTACATGGTGCCCTCGCGTTTCGTCCTCCTCGACGAGATGCCCGTCAACCGCAGCGGAAAGATCGACCGGCGTGCGCTGCCCCTGCCGCCCGCCGAACTCGACCAGGACGAGACCGCGTACGTCGCCCCCTCCACCCCCGCCGAGCGGATCCTCGCCGAAATCTGGCGCGAGGTGCTGGGCCTGTCCCGGATCGGCGTCCACGACGACTTCTTCCGGATCGGCGGCAGCTCCCTGTCCACCGTCCGCGTGTCCCTGATGGCCGCGGGACGCGGACTGCCCGTCACCGTCGGCGACCTGATCGAACACCCCACCCTCGCCCGCCTCGCCGCCCACGCCACCCGCGCGGTCGGCGCCGGACTGCCCCGGACCGTCACCTCCGAGGTGCGGCTGCGCGAGGGCGACGGCGAACCCCTGTGGTGTGTGCACCCCACCGGCGGCAGCGCCGCCTGGTTCGTGCCGCTCGCCCGCGCCCTGCCGCCCGGCCGTCCCGTCCACGCCTTCCAGGCCCGCGGACTGCTCGGCGGCGTTGACCCCAGCACCGTGACCGGCATCGCCGCCAACTACGCTGCCGAGATCACCGATCGCGCGGCGCCCGGCCCGCACGCCCTGCTCGGCTGGTCCATGGGCGCCAACATCGCCCTGGAGATGGCCACCCAGCTGCACCAGTCCGGCCATCCCGTCGCCCCGCTCGTCCTCATCGAGCCCTACCTGCCCAACCCCGCCGCCCGCGCCCGCCTCGAAGGCGTCACCCGCGACCTGCGCGAGGCCCAGCGCCAGCGCGACCGGCTGCGCGAAATGCCCGACTCCCCGCAGCGCGACCGCGCCACCGCCGAACTCACCGCCACCCTCCTCGGCGCCGGCATGAGCCCGGCCGAGGCCGCCCTCGTCGAAGGCGCCCCCATCGAGGTCTGGCACTCCCTGCTCGCCGCACTCGCCGCCTACGAGGTCCGCCCCTACCCCGGCCACCTCCACCTCGTGGTCGGCAGCGAGGCCGCGAACCTGCCCCGCGGCGTCCCGATGCCCGGCCTCGACGTCGACTTCGACACCTACGTCGAACGCTGGCGGGCCACCGCACGCGACGGGCTCACCCTGCACATCAGCGAGGGCGACCACATGTCGATGATGGCCGAGCCCCAGGTCACAGGCATCGCCGACCTGCTCGCCGCCCTGGAGACCGGAGAAGCCCGATGACCACGTTCGCCCCCGCCCCCACCGAGCGCTACCTCCTCGCCCCCGACCTGGTCGCCGACCCCTACGGTCACCTCGACGCCCTGCGCGAGAGCGACCCCGTGCAGTGGAGCCCGCTCCACCACGCCTGGCTCGTCACCGGCTACGACGAGGTCATGTGCTGCCTGCGCGACCGCGCCGTCTCCGCCGACCGGGTCCGCCCCCTGATGGACGCCGTGCCGCAAGGAGCCCGCGAGGACGCCGAGCGCGCCTTCTCCATCCTGTCCCGCTGGATGGTCTTCAACGACCCGCCCCAGCACCGCCGGCTGCGCCAGGTCTTCCAGGAGGCCTTCGCCGCCCGCGCCGTCGCCCGCTACAGCGCCTTCACCGAGAAGGTCACCCGGGCCGTCCTCACCCGCAAAGCGGCTCCCGGCCACAGCGGCGACCTCATGGCCGACGTCGCCAAACCGCTGCCCGCCCTCGTCTTCGCCCGCTGGCTCGGCATCCCGCCCACCGACGGCCCCTCCTTCTGGTACTGGAACGCCCGCGTCGCCGACCTCGTGCTCGGCACCGCCCAGGAGGAGAGCGAGTACCGGGCCTCCCTCCAGGCCCTGGTGAGCCTGGAGGACTACCTCGGCGCGCTCGTCGAACGGCGGCGCGCCGAGCCCGGCGACGACCTCATCAGCCAGGTCCTCGCCGAGGGCCGCGTCGGCGACACCGTCAGCGAGCAGGAGTTCGTCGGCATGCTCACCCAGATGGCGTTCGCCGGCGGGGAGACCACCAGCAACCTCATCGCCAACACCGTCCTGGCCCTGCACACCCGCCCCGACCAGCTCGCCGCCGTCCGCGCCGAACCGGACCTGGCCCAGGGCGCCGTGGAGGAGACCCTGCGCCTGGACGGGCCGTCGAAGATGTCCATCCGCACCGCCGCGAAGGACCTCGAACTCGGCGGCCACACCCTGCGCGCGGGCGACCGGATCTTCCTCGTCACCGCCGCCGCCAACCGCGACCCCGCCCGCTTCCCCGACCCGGGCCGCTTCGACGTCACCCGCGGCGGCGCGACCCACCTCGGCTTCGGCTTCGGCGCCCACTTCTGCATCGGCGCCGCGCTCGCCCGCCTCGTCGCCGTGTGCGCCGTGCGCACGCTCGTGTGCGAGCGGCCGGGCCTGGCCCTCGCCGACCCCGCACGGCTCTCCTGGCAGCCGTCCCTGCTCAACCGCAGCCTCACCGCCCTGCCCGTCCACTACTGACCGGACCGCACACCTCCCCCGAAGAGAGGCACCCCATGGTCACGACCCTCGCCGCGGACCGCCCGCGGCTGTGGGCGCCCGCCCGGCACCGTTCCTTCCGCCTGCTGTGGACGGGGCAGGCGCTCTCCCTGCTCGGCGACGGATTCACCGTCGTCGCCTTCTCCTGGATCACCCTGAGCCTGACCGGCTCCACCCTCACCCTGGGCTACGTCCTGGCTTTCCAGGCCGTGCCCCGCGCCCTGCTCACCCTGGTCGGCGGCACCCTCGGCGACACCTGGTCCACCCGCACCCTCATGGTGGCCTCCAGCTGGACCCGCAGCGCCCTGATGGCCGCCGTCGGCATCGCCGGACTCACCGGGCAGCTCACCGTGTGGATGCTGTGCGCGGCGGCCGCCGCGTTCGGCGCCGTCGACGCCTTCTTCCAGCCCGCCCGCGTCTCCATCCTGCCGTCGGTCGTCGACAAGGACCTGCTCGCCCCGGCCAACGCCCTGCTCGGCGTCGGCGCGCGCACCGCCGCCGTCCTCGGCCCCGCCGTCGGCGGCACGGTCATCGCCCTCACCGAGGCGCCGGTCGCCTTCCTCGTCGACGCCGTCTGCTTCGCGCTGTGCGGACTGTGCGTCGCCCGCATCCGCACCCGCCCCCGGCCCGACACGCCCAAGGCCGCCCCGGAGGAGAAGGGGCCCTCCCTCGGCGCCCGCATCCGCGAAGGCGTCACCTTCACCCTGCGCGACCCGCGTCTGCGCACCATCGTCGCCCTCGACACCGCGGTCAACTTCTGTTACGCGGGCCCCTTCACGGTCGGCTTCGCCACCCTCGCCGACCAGGTGCTGCGCGGAGGCTCGGCCACCCTCGGCGTCCTCAACGGCGCCCTGGCCGCCGGCGCCGTCCTCGGCACCCTCGTCGGCGGGGCGGTCGGCGGACGGCCCCGCGTCGGCCTCCTGGTCGCCGGCCTCGCCGGCTGGCTGGGCGCCGGAATGGCCGTCCTCGGCCTCGCCCAGAACACCCCGGTCGTCATCGCGACCGTCCTCGCCATGGGCTTCGCCATCGGCTACCAGGGCGTGTTCGGACTGAGCTGGATCCAGCGCAACATCCCGCAGGACGTCCTCACCCGCGTCGTCTCCGTCGACATGGTCCTCGGCTACGCCGCCGCACCCCTGTCGCTGATCCTGTGCGGCGCCCTGGCCGGGACGGGACACCTCGCCCTGTTCGGGGTCGTGGCCGCGGTCCTCGCGGTCACCGGGCTCGCGGTGCTCGGATCCCGGGCGGTGCGGGAGATGCGCTGAACCCGCCCTCGGCCCGTTCAGCCCGAACGCAGGGCGGCCGACCGCGCGCACAGGTCCGCGCGGTTGGCCGCCCCCGTCTTGGTGATCAGGCTGGCGATGTGCTTCTCCGCCGTCCGGGGCGAGATGAACAGCCGATCCGCGATGTCCTTGTTGCTGAGCCGCTCCGCCAGCAGCCGGAACACGTCGAACTCCCGGACCGTCACCCCTTGCGTGCGCAGCTGCTCGGGAATGCCGCTGGTGCCGCTGCGGTGCTGGTGCACCGGGGCGCCCAGACGGCGCAGCCCCGCCCGGCAGGCGCCGGTGACGGCCGCGATGTCCCGCTCGTGGAAGTGGTGTTCGGCGCGCCGCAGCCAGCCCACCGGATCGCCCCAGCCGTCCTGGTGCGCGGCGTCCGCGACCAGCCGCAGCCCCAGGTGCTGGGCCAGCGGATACGGCTCCGCCGCCGCCAGCGCCCGCTCCACGGCGGCCGCCGCGTCCGCGTCGGCCCCCTCCCGGCCCAGCAGGACGGCCTCGGCGAGGTGGACGAACTGCCGGTTCCAGCGCATGCGGGCCATCGCCGTCGCCGTGATCTCCGCGTGCCGGGCCCGGTCGGCGTCACCCTCCAGCACGTCCAGCAGGAGCCCCAGTCCGTGGGTGCCGCCGAGATGGTAGGTGGAGGGGTTGTCCGCCTCCATGGCCTGCACCGCCGCCAGCTCCTCGCGGGCCAGCTCCCGGTTCTCCTCGAGCAGCGCGCAGAACGCGCCGGCCAGGCCCCTGGTGAGCGGCTCCTCCTGCGAACCGGCCCCGTCCCACTCGGTGAACGCCGCCAGCGTCGCCTCCATGGCCTGCCGGTCACCGCGGTGGGCCTCCAGCGTGGCCTGCGCCATCACCACGTACCGCACGGCCGGGGCCATCCGCAGCCGGCGCACGACGGCCAGGCACTCCGCGGCGGCGGAACGCGCCACGTCGTCCCGGCCGCGCAGCACGGCGTCCAGGACGAGGATGCCGTCGACGGTGTGCACGATGTTCACCGAGCCCAGCCGCAACGCCTCCGCACGGGCCGACAGCAGCCCGCCGGTGTCGCCCTCGGCCAGCCAGGCGTTGCCGCCCATGCGGGTCGCCGCGTACATGCGCTGCAACGGCAGCCGGTGCCGCTCGGCCGCGGACATCGCCTGTCCGAGCATGGCCTCCGACTCCCACGGATCCCGCTCGCGCGCGACCGTGGCGAGCAGTTCCCAGGCCTGGCAGGCGACGACCGGCAGCCCGTGGCGCTCGGCCGTGTCGGCGGCGGAACGCGCCAGCTTCTCCGCGTGCTGGGTCCGGTCGGGGCCGGGGGTGTCCAGGGCGAGGTAGGCGGCGGTGACGTCCACGGCAGCCGCGGTGGCCTCGTCGGGGGTGCCCGCCAGCACCTCGCGGGCGCGGTCGACCTGCCGGTTGCCGTCGCTCCACCGCCCCGCCGTGTGCGCCACCTTGGCCAGCCGGGCGTGCAGCGTCGCCAGCCGGACGGGGCTCAGCCCTTCTCCGCCGAGCGCGTGCAGGTCGTCGACCAGGTCGAAGGCGCGCGCGAAGTCACCGGCCTCGGCGAGCGCGGGGAGCAGGTTCTCCAGGGCGGCGGCCCGCGCCTGCGGATCACCCCCCTCGGCGAGCAGCGACTCGGCCCGGCTGAGCAGGGTCACCGCCGAGTTCAGGGCGCCCGCGGCCAGGGCGCGACCACCGGCGTCGGCGTAGAGCAGCCCCGCCTCGACCCGGTCGCCTGCCTCGCAGCGCAGACCGGCCGCCAGCGCGCACCAGTCGCCCTCCAGCGCCGGGTGCAGCTCTTCCACGGCCTGGGCGCCGCGCCGGGCCAGCTCCGCGCGCCGGCCCGGCGTCATGTGCGTGAACAGGGCCTTCAGCGTGGGGGAGTGGCGGAAGGAGTACCAGTCGGGCGCGGGTTCGTCGGGGACCACCAGGCGGGCGGCGACACCGGCGTGGAGATGGCCGAGCAGGGTCCGGTCGTCGACCCCGGTGACACGCTGGAGCACCGAGAGCGGGAAACGGCGGCCCAGGACCGCGGCGGCCGACATCAGCGTCAGCCCCTGTGCGCCGAGCCGGTCGATCCGGCGCAGGATGCCGCGCGCCAGCGTTGAGGGAACGTCACGGCGCGGATCGCCGACGGCACGCCAGCCACCGGGACCCTGCACCAGGGTGCCCGAGCCGATCATGGACTGGAGCAGTTCCTCGACGAGGTAAGGGCTGCCCGCACTGTCCTCCCACAGTCGGTCGAGGACCTCGGCGGGGACGTCGCCGGGGCTGTCCACGCCGAGCTGGGCGGCGACCATCTCGTGCACCTGCGGCCGGGACAGCGGCGGCAGTTCGACCACGGTGGCGGCCCCGCGACGGCGGGCCGACTGCGCGAGGTCCAGCGCGTCGCTGATGTCGGTGCGCACCGTCGCCACCAGGAGCACGGGCGTGTAGGCCAGGTTGTCGACCAGGTACTCCAGGACGCCGAGCGTCTCGGGGTCGGCGTCGTGCAGGTCCTCCAGGAGCAGTAGCTGCCCCTGGCCGCGACCGGCCGCGATGAGCAGCCGCAGCACGGCCTCCCCGAGGATGACCATGGAAGTGCTGTCACGTTCCCCGGTGTCCCAGTCCGGGATCAGCCGCCCCAGCACCGGACGGTAGGGGCCGAGCGCGAGGTCGTCCATGGGATCGCCGCCGCGGAACAGCGACATCAGCGCCTCGGTGAGCGGCCGGAACGGCACGGCGGGACCGGTGGTGCTGCTCCGGCCGCGCAGCACCCGCATCCCGGAGCCCACGGCCTGGCCCACCGCCTCCGCCGCGAGCCGGGACTTGCCGACCCCGGCCTCGCCGACCAGGAAGACGACGCTGCCCATGCCCTGCCTGGCGTCGGCCAGGGAGCGCTCGAGCTGGGTGAGGTGGAGGTCCCGCCCGACCAGGGAAGGCGCATGGGAACGCATGAACGCTGATGATAATCGGCCGAGTCGGCCGGGGGCAGGTCGCGCCGGGGTCGAGGTCGACCGCAGATGCGCCGGACCGCGTCGGGTGGGTGCGCGCGCCGGCCGTCCGGTAACGCCGCGGCGCGGGCCCGCCGTGGCGAGCCCGCGCCATCACGTGGAACAGCGGTTGATGCAGAGTCAGTTGGGGGCGGAGACCGAGGTGTCAAGGCTGCTCAGCGTGATGACGATGCCGCTGGTGAGGACCATGCCGGCCAGCACACGGGCGCGGGCGCAGGCGCGGTTGCGACCGGAGAGGGTGATGCCGCCCACGACGTCCTGCTCGGTGCGCGCGGTCTCGGCGGACTCGACGGCGGTGAACTCGGCGGAGTCGGCGGCGGCGAGGTGCTGGTCCATGACGGTGGTCCCTTCTGGTGTCCCGTGTGGGCGCGCGGGTTCGGATCCGGGGAGGTGCCGTGGTGCTGACGAGCGCGGTGCGAGTGGTGCGGGTGTGACGGGTGGAGCGAGTGGCACGGAAGGTGCGGGCGGGTCGGTGGTCGGGGCGGGTCAGTGGTCCGGGTGGTGCAGGAGCAGGACCGACGGGACGGTCCCGGGGTGGGCCAGGCGGAGCAGTCCGTAGCCGATGCCGGCGAGGCCGGTCAGCAGACCGGGGGAGGGGACGTGGTCGGGGGTGGCGCAGCGGTGGCCCTGTGCCTCGACGAGGGCGAGGACGTGACCGGTGTGCCGTCGCAGCGCCGAACGGGCCGTGCTGTCGCCCTGCCCGGCCAGGACGGTCAGGGCCTCCAGCCGGCCGAGGACGCCCTGGGCGAGGCTGAGGTCGGGACCGATGGGCGCGTCCGCGAGCCGCACGGAGGCTTCGAACAGGCTTGCGTCGTCCGGCGGTCCGACCGGGTTCGGCAGCCCGGCGACGGCTCGTCCGGCCAGCCCGTGCGACCAGGACAGGTCCGCCGGATCGCCGTGGTGCGCACCGGAGTCCAACAGGGCGACGGCCGTGCGCTCGGCGCGGGCGGCGCGCTCGGGGCGGTGGCCCGCGTAGCGCCGCAGCGCCCAGGCGATGCCGGCGGCGCCGTCGGCGAAACCGGCGGACGACGGGAGGCCGGAACCCACCACGGCGGGCGTGACCGGGTCCTCCCCGAGCGCCTGCGGCAGCAGGTCCGCGACCTGGTCCGCCAGCCGCAGCGCCGCCGGATCACCGGTGGCCTCGTACGCGGCGACCGAGGCGGCCAGGGCTCCCGCCCGCCCCTGGGCCAGACCGGGGTCGGCGCAGGCCGCCGCCGCGTGCCCCAGGGCGGTGAGCGCGTCCGGCAGACACGCCTGCAGTCCCTCGTCGAGGAGCCCCGCCAGCCGGACCAGGGCGTACACGATCCCGCCGAGTCCGTCGTAGGCGCCGGGGCCGGCGGCCTCGCTCAGCTCGGGGTCCTCGGCGAGCGCCTTGAGCAGGGCCGGCAGCGGACGCACCGCCTCGCGGGCCGCCGCGCCGTAGCGTCCCGAGCCGGTGAGCGCCTCGGTGTGGGCGAGGAACAGGGCGACTCCGCAGTAGCCCTGGGCCAGGCCCGCCCCCATCGGCAGGACGGCCCAGTGGTCGCCCGACACCCGCTCCAGACCGATCCAGTTGGTGCGGGTGCCGCCGCGGACCGCGCGGGCCGCGATCTCGTCGGCGATCCCGCAGGCGGCGGCCAGCAGCCGGGACGGGTCCGGCGCCACCGGCGGCACGGGGGCCGGTGCGAGCTCCGACCGGGGGCGGTCCGGCGGGGAACTCGCCCCGCGCACCGCGAGGGTGGCCGAGATGACCCACTCCTGGTCGAGGCAGTCGACCTCGTCCATACGGCCGATCTTCTCGCGCACCGCGGTCACGGCGGCCACCGGCAGAAGGTCGGGCACGCGGGCACCGTCGTCGGCGGTCACGGCCGTGCCGGTGGGCCGGTGGGTGAAGAAGGGGACGTCACCGCGCCACAGCGCCGCCGTCTCGTGCTCGATGAGCCGCTCGCGCGCCGGGTCCTGCGCGGACTCCGACCACAGCACCGCGAACACCCCTTCCCGGGCCAGAGCGTTGCCCAGCAGCGCGGGGTGGGTGGACTCCTCCAGCAGGGTGGCGTACAGCCGGGTCGCGCGGGCGATGAGCCGGGCCGGACGGTCGCCCCAGCGGGTCAACGGGCCGTCCTGGCCGATCAGTTCGCCGCGGTGGGCGACGATCGCCGCATAGGCGGCGCGGAACCCCTCCAGCAGGGCCGCCGTGTGGTCGGTGACGGAGAGGGAAGTGCCGTGCGGCAGCGGGTGGTTCTGGGCGGCGGGGCTGGCCAGCGGCCCGCGCACCGCCCGCATCGTGTCCAGTCCGCTGTCCTCCCAGCGCAGGCCCTCGCTGGGGAAGGTGCCGTCGGTGTCCCGGCCGAGCGCGGAGATGTCCAGCGCGCCGTGTTCCCCGATGAGCAGGTGCGGGAGCAGGCAGGTGCGGTGGACGGAGGCGGCCAGCGCGTCCGCCGCCGGGTCGGCGCCCGCCGTGAGGGCCTGGCCGAGACCGGTGTGCAGCAGCGTCTCGGCGTCCACCAGGACCGGCTGGTCACCGTACGCGATGACGTTCTCGTAGTGCATGTCGGCGCCGTCCACCGCGTACAGCAGGGCCAGCAGGGCGCCTTGGCGGCGGTAGAAGGTGTCGGTCTCCGTCACCGAGGAGCACCAGCGGTGTTCGACGAACTCCAGCCAGCCGTGGGACTTCCGGCGCAGCGTGCGCGGGGTGCGCAGTCCCAGACCGGGGACCTTCGCGTTGAGCCAGGAGACCAGGTCGTCGAGGAGGGCGTGCTGGTCGAGCGGACGGGGCTTGTGGACGAGGCGGCGGCCGTCCGCGAAGTGCAGGATCGCCACCGACCGGTTGCCCTGGTGGGCGTCGCCGCGGCCGAGGTCGACGCGGACCAGCCGGCCCGGCGTCCGGCCGTCGAGGAGAGCGGCGACCAGGTCCGCGCGGTCGGACCGGAAGCGGGCGACGAGTTCGGCCGTGGCCTCCGTCGCGTCCAGCGCGGTCCGGCTCAGCATCCGCGCCAGGACCGGGTAGGCGGTGAACAGGTCCGACAGTCCGCGCCGGGTGCCGGCCGCCGCGACGAAGGAGGCGAACCGCTCGCGCGGGCCGGCGCCCGCCAGGCGCCGGGAGCGGCGGGCCCGGTGCAGCTCCTGGGCCAGCGTGCGGGCGGCGAGCCGGACCAGCTGGTGGGTCAGACGGCGGGTGAACGCGTCCCGCCACACGGTGGCCTCGGCGTCCGGGACGCCGGCCGTCCGGTCCGCGAGGCGGGCGGCGGCCATGGCGACCAGCGGGCGCACGGCCGGCGCGAACGCGTCGGGACCCTCGCCGCCGACCTCGACCTCCGGCAGCCCCTCGGGGGCCGCGGCCAGCACCTCCTCCGCGTACGACGCCCAGTCGGGCTCGACGGCCCGCTCCGCCAGACGCTCCGCGGGCTCGGCGGCCAGGGCCGCCGCCGTTGCGCCGTCCACACCCAGCCGGTCCAGCCGGAGGGCGAAGCCCTCCGCGTCGCCGACCGTCCAGGGCAGCGGCCCGGCGGCGCCGGTCGCGACGGCCGGCCCGGGGAGCCCGGGGGCGGCGAGCCGCTCTGCGAGGGTCAGCGCCGGGGCCCACCAGGCGGCGGGGAGTCCGGTGCTCCGGGAGGTCAGGAGGCTGGCGGTGTCGGTCACGGGAAAAAGGTCCCAGACCTCCCGCGCCCCCCACATGGGTAACCGTCCCCCATATTCTCCCCGGCCCCCTCCCCACGGGCGGGGGCACGGGGGACGGCACGAGAAGACCGCGGAGGGGAGGGCATCCCCCTACGGGCCCGCGTGACGCGCGGCCCGCGGACGCGACGGGCCGTGCGGGCACGGGACGGGTACCCGGAGGGGCGCGGGTCCCCCATGCCCGCCCCGGAGGGCCGGTCGGCGCCGCTGCTGGGCCCCCACCGGGCCGTCGCCCCCGCCCGGCCGCCCGCCCCACCCCCACGACCCGGGGGCGCCCGGCGCGCAAATGTGGGGTCCGTCTACCGATGCCCCGGCGGTCACGGGGACGGCACGGTGTTCCCCAGTCCCCACGCCAGACCGCCCGCTCAGTCGAAGGGGCGCACGAACCTCCAAGGAGCAGCAGATGGGAGCACCCGTACCTGTCAGTGTGGTCGCACTCGACCCGGTGCTGGAGGCAGGCATCCGCGCGACCCTGCTCGTCCGGCCCGAACTGACCGTGTGCGAGCCCGCCGACGCGCGGGTCGCCGTCCTCACCGTCGACCGCCTCGGCCCCGCCGAGCTGGACACGGTGCGTGCCACCCGCACCCAGCCCCACCGCCCCGCCGTCGTCCTGGTCGCGGGCGCCCTCGCCTCCGGAGACGTCCTGCATGCCCTTGCCGCCGGCGCCCGCGGCCTGCTGCTGCGCCGCGAGGCCGACGCCTCCCGCCTCGCCCACGCGGTGCTGGCGGCCGCGCGCGACGACTGCACCCTGCCACCCGGCCTGCTGGAGGAGCTGCTGGACCAACCGGAAGCTCCCGTGCGCGGCTCCGGCGGCGGCTGGAGCGAGGGCTTGCTGTCCGAGCGGGAACGGTCGGTGCTGCGCCTGGTGGCCGACGGCCACGAGACGGCGGAGATCGCCCAGCGGCTCGCCTACTCGCCCCGCACCGTCACCACCGTCGTGCACGACATCACCCAGCGCTTCCGGCTGCGCAACCGCGCCCACGCGGTCGCCTACGCGCTCCGGGCGGGCCTGCTGTGACCGCCACCCTGACGGCGTCGCCCGTCACCCCGACGTCTTCCGGCGCCACGGTCACGACCACCCCCGCCGTCGTGGTGCGGGTCGTGCCGGCGCCGCGCGCGGAACGGGTCCGCGCGCTCGCCGAACGCGCCGGACTCCGGTCCGCCGCCGACGAGCCGGCCCCCTGCGCCACGGTCACCGTGATCGTCGCCGCCGACGCGGACCAGGCGCTGCGCGCGCCGCGCCCGCACGGGCCCGTCCTGTTCGTCTGCGACAGCGTCGCCCCCGAAGACCGGCGGCGGATCCTGCGCGCCGGAGCGGTCGTCATCGGCGCGGCCGAACTGGACGAGGAGAGCCTGCTCAGGGCCGTCCACCGGGCCGCGTACCCCCATCCGAGCATCCCCTACCCGGAGTTGTCCGGAGCGCTGAGCACCAGGGGCCGTGCGGACGGTCCGACCCGCCGGAGACCGTCGGCCCTGACCGCACGGCAGACGTCCGTCCTGCGGCTCATGGCCGAGGGCCACGGCAACGCGGACATCGCGCTGCTCCTCGGCTGTTCCGAACACACCGTCAAGAACGTCATCTACGAGCTGATGACCCGGCTCCAGGCCCGCAACCGCGCCCACGCGGTCGCCCACGCGGTACGCCAGGGCCTGGTCTGATCCCGGTCCGATCCCGGTCTCCGAACCCCGTCGGGGGACGGGGGCGCTCACGACGCGGGGCACGGGACCGCGCGGACCCGGTGCGGGGGCGCCGGGGGCCGGTCACCCGTCGCCCCGCGCGGTCGTGCGAGCGGCGGTGGCCGGTACGGGGCCGGGGTCACGCCGACGGAAGCAGACGCGGCTCGATCCGCTCCTCCACGGCCCGGCCGTCCTCCCGCCGCACCACATACGCCGCCTTGCGCGGCAACTCCGCCACGGCCTCGACGAGTCGGGTGCCGCGGTAGACCAGGCCCACCCCGTCGTCGGTGCAGTGGGCCTCGGTGAACGTGCCGTCGGCGACCAGCCGGTGGAGCAGCGGGCGGCGGCCCTCGTCGGAGTCGTAGTGCACGCCGTTGCCGTAGGGGAGCAGCGCGAGTCCGTCGGTGACGGCGCGCAGGTCGGGGCCGAAGGAGTCGGTGGTCCCGCCCTGGTACCAGCAGATGGAGCCGGCGCTCACCCCGGCGAGCACCACCCCGGACCGCCAGGCGCGCCGCATGATCGCGTCCAGGCCGTGGACCCGCCACACCGCGAGCAGGTTGGCCACCGAACCGCCCCCCACCCACACCACGTCGTGGTCGAGCACCGTGGCCTCGACGTCCTCGACGTTGGGCATGGGAAACAGCTGGAGCGGAGTGAGGTCGTAGCCCGCCACCCGGGCCGCCTCGGAGACCCGTGCCGCGACCATCTCGGCGTCGCCCGCCGCCGTCCCCACGTGGAGGACACGCGGCCGTCGGCCGTGCACGCCGGAGAGGTCGACCGCGTGGTGCACCAGGGCGTCGAAGAGCACCCGCGTACGTCGGCCGGGGCGGAAGCCGCCTGAGGTGGCGACGATGGTGGGTTCGGGCGCTGTCACGGGCGTGATCGTATCCTGGTCGCCACGGTGGAAGGCGTGCGTTGTTCGTGAAGGCGGCGCGCGGGCCGGACCTCTCGGGGCGCAGCGCCCGGGCGTTTGCGCACGGCTCCGACGAAACGCCAACAGCGCGGCGGGGGAACGGAGTTGCCCGTTCCCCCGCCGCGCTGCCGTGCGCGGTCAGCACGTGCGCAGTCCCACCGCGGCCGCATAGCCGGAGGGCACCAGGACGTCGCGCACCGCCCAGCCCGGCGCCGGGTCCGCGGGCGCCGGACCCGTGCCCAGGTAGTCGAGCGCGGGGTTGCGCACCAGGCCCGTGCCCAGACCCTTGAGGTAGGCCTCTTTGCGCACCCAGGCGCGGGTGAACGCCGCCGGCCTGCCGTAGGCGGGCAGTCGCGCCAGCTCGTCCGCCTCCGCCCGGTGCAGCGCCGACTGCGCGCTGAGCATGACCTTGACGGTGGCCAGCTCCTCCACGTCGACCCCGACCGGCGCCGGCGCGAGCGCCACCAGCACCAGACCGCCGCTGTGCGACAGGGAGAAGTGCACCCCCGACGCGGACAGCACCGGCCGCCCGTGCGGCCCGCCGCAGCCCGCGCAGGGCTCACGGGTCAGCGCCAGCGCGTCGGCCCGCACCCCCGTCACGACGCTCAGCACGTTCCGCAGCGCCGCGTGGGCGACCACGTAGGCGTCGCGGTCCCGGCCGTACCGGAAGGCGCGGGCACGGGCCCGCTCCTCCGCGTCGAGGACCTCGCGGGCGTACCGCAGGGTCTGCGCGTCCTGCTCCGCGACCCGGGCCAGATACAGCTCCACCGGGGCCCGCAGGGCCCGCGGGCCCCGCGCGGCGCGTCCGTCCCGCAGTCCCGACAGGTCCAGCACCGCCGGACACAGCCGCTGCGGCAGCACCGGCGGCGCGCCGGACCCGGACAGCGGCGCTCCCGGTGGCGCGGCGCCCGGCGCCGGGACTCGTGCCGGCTGGACTCCTGGCGTCGCGGCGCCGGGAGTCAGGGCCCCTGGTGGCGGGTCGTGGGCCGAGGGTCCCGGGAGCCTGCCCGGGAGCCCCTCAGGCATCTGCCCCGGCCAGCCGCCGGCGCAGGCTCAGCGGACGCATGTCCGTCCAGATCACGCCGATGTGGTCCAGGCACGCCTGCCGGCCGCCGCGCACCCCCTCCGGGTACCAGCCCGCGGGCAGCTCACGGTCCGCCCGCCAGATCGAGTACTGCTCCTCGTCGTTGCGCACCACGAGGTACTCCTCGTCGGTGTCCGGGCGGGCCTCCTCGGCGTCCGCGCCGTTCGCGAAGTCGGGTTGCGTCACGGTGAACCTCCCGCGGGTGATGGGGCCGGCCGCAGGTCACGGCCGACGCCGACAGCGTGCACCGGGCCCGCACACCGAGGTCAGGGACGAACACGCCGACCCCGCGGCACCTGTTGCTGCCGGATCTTCTCTGTCGGCCCGCCCCCGCCGCGCGGGACCGTGCTGTCCGGCCGGAGAACCCGGCGAACCCGGGGCGGACCACCGTCCGCCCCGGGGCCGGTCGCCTCCCCGCACCCCCTTTCCGGAAGGAGCACGCGATGTCGGACGAGCACGCACCTGTCCTGCTGCCGGGCGGAGGCTGGCGGCTGTGGGAACAGTTCGCGCTGCGCGGTCCGGGCTTCCCGGCCGACGGCGTGCTGCGCCTCGCCCCTCCCGGACTGGCCGAGGCGGCCGACAAGTTCACACCCGGCGCCCCGCTCACCGGCCCCGAGTGGGACGGATTCACCGAGGAGCTGGCCGCCGCCGCCGTGGACACCGCCCGCCACCTCCAGGAGGTCGCCGCCCGGCCCCGCTTCCAGGCGGCCCTGGCCTGGCAGAACCCGGCCGTGCTGCGCACCGGCATCGCGCCGTTCCTGCGCTGGGACCCCGACACCGACAAGCGCAGCAGCATGCCCCGCCAGCGCGAGGAGCTCGTCGCGCACTACTGGCAGCGGTTCTGCGTGAAGAACGACACCATCGGCTTCTTCGGCCCCGTCGGCTGGGGCCGCTGGGACCTTGCCGCGACCGACGCCGTCGCCACCCGCGCCGGAGACACCTTCCTCGCCGCGAGCGCCGTGTACTTCTCCGGCTGGGCGATCGACGCCCTGGCCAAGGTGCTCGCCGAGGACCCCGCGCTGATGCGCTGGATCCCGCCGCGCCGCGTCTCCCTCGTCCGCACCGACGGCACCACCGTGCGCGTGCCCGGACGGCCCGCGCAGCAGATGACGGACCGCGAGGCGGCCGTCCTGGAGCTCTGCGACGGAACCCGCCCGGTGCCGGAGATCGCCGCCGCCCGCGACCTCACCGAGGACGAAACCGAAGCCGTGGTCCGGGACTTGGTCCGCCGGCGCTGGGTCCACTGGCGTCTGGAGGTGCCCGCGGCCACCCACCCCGACCGCGCCCTGCGCGCCATCGTGGAACGGGTCCCCGACGAGGAGGCCCGCGACCGCGCCCTCGCCAAGCTCGCCGTCCTGGAGCGCGGGCGCGACGCCGTCGCCGGCGCGGGCGACGACGCCGAGGCGCTGACCTGCGCCATCGGCGCCCTGGAAGCCGACTTCGCCACCCTCACCGACGCCGAGGCCCAGCGCGCCAAGGGCGCCCGGACCGCCCCCTGCCGCGGACTCGTCTACTCCGACACCCGCCGCGCCGCCACCGCCACCGCCGGGCCCGGCCTGCTCGCCCACCTGGAACCCCTCCAGCTGTGCCTGACCGCCGCCCGCTGGATGACCAACCGCTTCGCCGACGGCATCCGTGCCCGGCTGCGCGCCGTGTACGACCGGCTCGCCGCCGACGGCCCCGTCGACCTCGCCGCCCTGTGGCTGCACACCCTGCCCTCCCCGCACCCCGAGGCCGGCGCCCTCATCGACGCCGTCCAGGGCGAACTGCGCGCCAAATGGGCCCGGTTGCTCGATATCCCGCCCGGCGCCCGCCGCGTCCGGCTGACCACCGCCGAACTCGCCGCCCGCGTCCGTGAGGAGTTCGAGGAGCCCGGCGACGGCTGGTCGCTCGCCCGCTACTTCAGCCCCGACGTCCTCGTCGTCGCCGAGGACGAGGCGGCGCTGGCCCGCGGGGACGTGGAACTGGTCCTGGGCGAGATGCACAGCGCCCTCAACACCATGGGCGCCTCCCTCTTCGTCCACCAGCACCCCGACCGCGACGAGCTGATCGCCGAGACCAGCCGCGACTTCCCCGGCCCCCGGCTGCTGCCCATGCTCGCCAAGGAACTGCCGCTGAAGTGGTCCACCCGCAGCCGCCCCTCCCTCGACCGCGACCAGGACCACTACGTGGCGCTGGTCGACCAGACCGGAGACCCGCACCGCCCCCGCACCGCGCTCGGCGCCGACGTCCCGGTGGAGGACGTCGACGGCAGGCTGACCGTCCTGCTCCCCGACGGCACCCGCTACGACCTCCTCGACGCCTACGCCAACACCCTCACCCAGCGCGTGATGGACCGCTTCACCCTGCGCCCCGAGGGCGACCACACCCCCCGCATCAGCGTCGACCGCATGATCCTGGCCCGCGAGACCTGGCAACTGCCTGTCGCGGAACTCGACTTCGCCGACGAGAAGTCCGAGGCCGCGCGCTTCGTCCGCGCCCGCCACTGGCAGCGCCGCCACGACCTGCCGCGCTTCGTCTTCGTCGTCTCCCCGACCGAACCCCGCCCGTTCTACGTCGACTTCGACAGCCCCGTCTACACCACCATCCTCGCCAAGGCCGCCCGCCGCCTCGCCCGTACCGACCCGGACGCCCGGCTGAAGGTCAGCGAGATGCTCCCCACCCCCGAACAGGCCTGGCTCACCGACACCGACGGCCGGCGCTACACCTCCGAACTCCGCTTCGTCGCCGTCGACCAGACTGTCACCGCCGAGGGGGACCAATGATGCGCACCCTCGCCGACGACCTCGCCGAACACGCCGCACGGCACCCGGACCGGATCGCCCTGGACACCCCGGACGGGCCCGTCACCCACGGGCAGCTCGACCGGCGGACGCGGGAGGTGACCCGGCTGCTGCGCGCCCACGGGGTACGCCCGGAGACCGTCTGCGCCGTCGCCGTGGAACACGGCCCGGACGCCGTCGCGGCCATGACGGCCGTCCTGCGCTGCGGCGCCGCCTTCCTCACGCTGGACGTCACCCAGCCCCGGGACCGGCTGGCCTCCTTCGTCCGCAGCGCCGGCGCCCGCCTCCTGCTGACCACGACGGCCCACGCAGCCACCCTCGACCTCGGCACGCCCGTGATGGAGCTGGATGCGCCGGGCCCCGATGCCCCGGACGTGACGGCCGCCGACGCGTGGCACCCGACGGTCGCCGACACCTCCGCGTCCCCGGCCGTCGACCCCCACGCCCTCGCCTACGTCAGCCACACCTCCGGCAGCACCGGCGAGCCGAGTCCCGTGTTCGTCGAGCACCAGGCCCTCGACACCTACCTCCGCGACACCGCCCGCGCCTTCGGGCTCGGCCAGGACACCGTCGCCCTGCAGACCGCCCCGCTCGGCTACGACGCCTCGATCCGTGACACCTTCGCACCCCTGCTGGCCGGGGCCCGCCTCGTCCTCGTGGAGCGCGCGCGGCTGCTCCGCCCCGCCGATTTCGCCCGCACGGTGCGCGAGCACGGCGTCACCGCCCTGCTCAGCGTCACCCCTTCCTTCCTCACCCACCTCGCCGGACAGCGCGACCTGCCCGACCCGCTGGCCGGCGTCACCCTCGTCGCGTCCAGCGGCGAGTCCCTGCGGCCTTTCCTCACCGCGGGCGGCCGGTCCCTCGTCCCGGGCCGGCTGGTCAACCAGTACGGGCCGACCGAATGCACCATGACGACCACCCGCCACGACGTCCCGGCGGACCCCGACCCGGCCCACGACGTGGTCGGCCTGCCCCGGACCGGCGCCACCGTCCGCGTCCTCGGCCCCGACCTGACCCCCGTCCCCGACGGAACCGTGGGCGAGGTCTACATCGGCGGCACGGGCCTGGCCCGCGGGTACGGAGGGCTCCCGGCCCGCACGGCGGCCGCGTTCCTCCCCGACCCCTACGGTCCGCCCGGCTCCCGTATGTACCGCACCGGCGACCTGGGCCGGTGGACCCCGCAGGGGCTGTGCTACGAAGGCCGCGGCGACCGCCAGATCAAGATCCGCGGCTACCGCGTGGACCCCGCCGAGGTGGAGGGCGCGCTGCTCACCCACCCCGCCGTGAGCGGAGCCGTCGTCACCCCGCACACCGACGACCGGGGCCGCGTGTACCTGGCCGCCCACGTCACCGGCGACCACACGACGCCGGACGCCGCCCTGCGCCGCCACCTGGCCCGCACCCTGCCCCCGCACCTGATGCCGCGCCGCTTCCTGCGCCACACGGCCCTGCCCACCACCCGTGGGGGCAAGGCGGACCGCGGACGCCTGGTCGCAGGGAGCACCGCATGAGCGCACCGACCACGACGGGCCGCCCGACCACGACGGGCCGCCCGACCACGACGGGCCGCCCGACCACGACGGGCCGCCCGGCCGCCACAGTCCGCCCGACGACCACGGTCCGTCCGGCCACGCCGGCCGCCGTCCCGCAGCCCGCGCTCGACGTCCACGGGCCCGCCGACCTCGCCGTCGCCGCCGCCCGCATCGCCCCGTACACCGTGCGCACGCCCCTGCTGCCCGGCCCGACGACCACCGTCTGCGGTCCAGGCCTGCTCCTGAAGGCCGAACACCTCCAGACCGGCGGCTCCTTCAAAGCACGCGGCGCCGCCAACGCCGTCCTCGCCCTCGCCGCCGACCGCCTCGTCACCGGTTCCTCCGGCAACCACGGCATCGCCCTCGCCCGCATCGCCCGCACCCTCGGCCTGGACCTGACCGTCGTCCTGGCCGCCGGCGCGGCCCCCGCCAAGGCCGCCGCCATCCGCGCCCTGGGCGCACGGGTCGTCCAGGCCGGCGGGGGAGTGGCCGAACGCGAGGAACGTGCCCGGACGATCGCCGAGACGACCGGCGCCGCCCTCGTCCCCTCCTCCGACCACCCCCTGGTGATCGCCGGCCAGGGCACGGTCGGCGCCGAAGTCCTCACCGACGCCCCCGACACCGACACGGTCTACGTCCCCGTCGGCGGCGGCGGCCTCCTGGCCGGCGTCTGCCTCGCCGCCGCCGGACACCCCGTCCGCGTCGTCGGCGTCGAACCCGCGCTCACCCCGCGCTACGCCCGCTCCCTGGCCGCCGGACACCCGCTCCAGCTGCCGCCGACCCGGACCGTCGCCGACGGCCTGCGCGGGCAGCGGCCCGGCCACTTCACCTACCCGATCATCCGCGACCGGGTCGACGACCTCGTCGCCGTCGGCGAGGCCGAGATCCTCGCCGCGGCGGCTCTGCTGCACCGCCACGGCGTCGAAGCCGAACCCAGCGGCGCCGTCGCCCTCGCCGGAGCCCTGCGGGCCGCCCGGCGCCGCGAAACCGCCGTGGCCGTCGTCTCCGGCGGCAACACCACCGCCCGACTCCACACCCTCACCGCAACCACCACCCTCCGGAAGGACACGCCATGACCCAGAACTCCGCCACCGCCGTCAGCACCCTCGACCTGCTCGTCGACATCTTCCGCGACGTCCTCGGCTATCCCGGCCTCACCGCGGACACCGACTTCTACGAGGCCGGCGGCGACTCCCTGGCGGCCTTTCAGGTCACCGGTCGCCTCCAGGAGACCCTGGGCTGCGACGACATCCCGGTCTCCCTGGTCTTCGCCTACCCCACCCCGCGCGACATCGCCGAGGTAATCGACGCGGACTTCGGCCGCGACTGAGAGGAGGGCCGGCGCGGCGGGCCCCGCGGTGCCTGCGCCGCCCTGACGTCGCCCGACAGGCGCAGGCACCTGGGCCGCCCGCCAACCCTGCCGGACACAGGCACCGACCGACACCTCAGGACCCACCACACACGCCCCTTACACGACCACACCTCCCTCGTCCCGTAACGCGTCAAAGGAGTGCCGTCATGTCCGAAGACCTCGTGCCGTACCTCGGCAGATGGCGCCTGTGGAACCAGTTCGCGCTGCGCGGGCCCGGCTTCCCGGCCGACGGCGTGCTCCGCCTCGCCCCGCCCGGACTCGCCGAGGCCGCCGACAAGTTCACCCCCGACACCCCGTTGTCCGGCCCCGACTGGGAAGCCTTCGCAGCCGAACTGGGCACCGCCGCCGTGCAGACCGCGCACGTCCTCCAGAACATCGCCCGCACCCCGGCGTTCCGCGAGGCCCTGGCCTGGCAGAACCGCCCGCTGCTCGACTCCGGCATCGCGCCGTTCCTGCGCTGGAACCCCGACACCGACAAGCGCAGCAGCATGCCCCGCCAGCGCGAGGAGCTCGTCGCGCACTACTGGCAGCGGCTCTGCGTGAAGAACGACACCATCGGCTTCTTCGGCCCCGTCGGCTGGGGCCGCTGGGACCCCGAGGCGTCCGGCGCACACATCGACCCGGGTACCGGACTGATCGCCGACTCCACCGTCTACTGGGCGAGCTGGGGCATCGACGCGGTGGCCAGGACGCTGGACGCGGACCCGGCGCTGCGCGAGTGGATCGCCCCGAGACCGGTCCCGTTCGTCGTGCTGAACGGGAACGAGGCACGCGTGCCCGGCCGCCGTCCGACCACGGTGTCCGACTCCGAGGCAGCAGTCCTCGCCCGCTGCGACGGCGTGCGTCCGGCCCGCGACATCGCCGCCGACCTCCCCGGCACCGACGTGGCCCGGACGCTGCACGACCTGGTGGCCCGCCGCTGGGTGACCTGGCGACTGGAGGTCCCGGCCGGCACCCACCCCGAACGCGCCCTGCGCGACTGGCTGTCGACCGTCGGCGACCCGGACCTCAGGCGACGCGGCCTGGACGCCCTCGACCTCCTGGAGCGGGGCAGGGCGAAGGTGGCGGCGGCCACCGACGAGACCACACTCCTCACCGCACTCCAAGACCTCGAACGCGACTTCACCGCACTCACCGACACGGCCGCGACCCGCGAGAAGTCGGCCTCCACCGCCCCCTGCCGCGCCCTCGTCTACAGCGACACCCGGCGCTCGGCCACGGCGCGCCTCGGCCCGGCCGTCGTGGAGGCACTGTCCCCGCTGCGCCTGCTGATGGACAGCGCGAGCTGGCTCACCGCCCGGCTGGCCGCCGTCGTGGAGACCGAGATCCGCACGGTGCACCACCGCCTCGCCGCCGGCGGCGACCCGGTCGACCTGGCCTCCTTCTGGTTCGCGTGCCTGCCCGTGCTGCACGGCACCGCCCGTACGGCGGCGAGCGAGTTGCAGCGAGAGTTCGCCGAGCGCTGGCAGCGGATCCTCGCGGTCCCGGAAGACACGCGCAGGGTCACGCGGCGGGCCGTCGACATCGAAGAGTCCGTGCGGCGGGAGTTCGAGGGCGGCGGGGGCTGGACGGCGGCCCGCTGTCTCAGCCCGGACGTCATGATGGCCGCCGACGGCCCCGAGGCCGCCGCGCGCGGTGACCTCACCCTGGTCCTCGGCGAACTCCACCTGGCCGCCAACACCTTGGGCGCCTCGCTCTTCACCCATCAACACCCGGACGTCGACGAGCTGTTCGCCCTGACCGACCAGGACCACCCCGGCCCCCGACTGATGCCGCTCATCCCCAAGGAGCACCGGGCCCGGCTCTCCGCCCGCGTCCGGCACACGCTGGTACGCCCGGAGGACTACCAGGTCGCCCTCACCGACTTCACGGCCGACCCGGCTCGCCCCCGCGCCGTCCGCAGCGCCGACGCGCTGGTCGAGGAACGGGACGGCGCCCTCGTGGTCCGGCTGCCCGACGGCGCGGTCTTCCCCGTGATCGACGTCTTCTCCCACGTCCTGACCACGCTGTCGATGGACCTCTTCCAGCCGCTGCGGCCGGCCGCCCACACACCCCGGGTCACGGTCGACCGCCTGGTCATCGCCCGCGAGGCCTGGCAACTGCCCGCCGCTAAGGCCGCGTTCGCCGACGACAAGGACGAGGCCCGGCGCTTCGTACGGGCCCGCCACTGGCGCACCCGCCTCGGCCTGCCCCGCTTCGTGTTCGTCGTCTCCCCGACGGAGTCCCGTCCGTTCTACGTCGACTTCGACAGCCCGGTCTACGTCACCATCCTGGCCAAGGCCCTGCGCCGACTCGCCCGCAAGGACCCGTCGGCCACGGCGACGTTCACGGAAATGCTCCCGACCCCGGAACAGACCTGGCTCACGGACGACGAGGGCCACCGCTACACCTCGGAGCTGAGGTTCGTCGCGTTCGACACGCGGGGGAGTGAGGCGGAGGGGGAGTGAGGCGGAGGGGCGGCCCTGGCTTGCGGTTCGGAAGCGTGGTGGGCGACGGTGTCATTCCGCTGGGGTCAGGCATTCGGTGAGGAGACCGACGACGTCGTGCCAGGCTCGCTGGAAGGCCAGGATCAGCACCGGGAACTCCCTGTTCGGCGACCGAACCTCGACGTACCCCTGGCCGCAGGAACGCAGGTTCGTGGGGAAGAGGAACTCTCATCCGTGGATCGTGTCGGACGAACTATGGTCGCTGATCGAGCCGTTGTTGCCGGAGCCGGGGCCGAAGTTGGTCGCGGGGCGGCCGGTGAAGCTGCAGGGGCAGGCGCCCTTCACCGATGCCGAGTTCCACGATCCACTCCGGAGGTGCGGGCCGCCTTCGACGCGCCGGACGGGCGCCGGGGTAGGCGTCCGCCGCCGGTCGTCGAGCAGGCCTCCGGCGTAGCGGCTTCCGTCAGTGCTGTCCGGGCCCAGCCTGTCGAGGCGCCTGGGCAGGCCACGGGTTGGGGGGAGCAGCGGGGGCAGGGGGTGTTTGCCCTGATCCGAAGGGCGCTGAGCCGACGGGCGCCGCACCAAGGGGAGTTGGTGCGAACGAGGCCGGGACGGCTGACGGCGAAGCCTCGACCGAGCGTCCCCTGCGGGCCCCCACCACGACGGAAACGCCCGCGATCTCCAGAGCGATCCCACCCATACCGAGGAGGATCGGAGTGTGCAGGCCGTCCTCGGTGCCGCAGATCTGCACCGGCTCCTGTCCCAGTTCAGTAGCTCGGCACTGCCACCCTGTGGCGTCGTCCATGTCCCACAGGGCGGCATAGGCGAGTAGGGCAAAGCCGGAGAGCATCAGGGCTATCTGCAAGATGCGGGCCATCGGTGACATGGTCAGTCACCATAGCGGTCAGGTGCGCTCTGCGGGCACTGTCACGTCGGCCGGCCGGCCGGATGGGGGGTTTGACGCCTCGCTCGGGCTGCGGCGGGGCGACGCCGGGGCGGTGCTGCTGCACGCTGCCGGCGCTGCACTACGGGATCGCCGCGCTCGACACCGGCGAGGGCGGCGGTGTCACCGGCCACACCACCCGGCGCACGGTCGGCGCCGACTTCGAGTCCAACCACCTCTCCGGCACGGCGATCGCCCTGCGCCCCACGGCCTACCCGCTCGCCGGGAGCGAGAGGCTCTGGCCGCACCAGGAGGCGATCGTGCGAGACATCCTCGCGGACTGCGAAGGCATGGTCGTCTGGGGCGGTGATCTGGACCCCGTGCAGGTCTCGCACCTCCACATCGCCGCCCGCCCCGGAGACAGTGCCCTGGCCCCGGGTCGCAGCGCGACTCGCCCCCGTCCGGGCCACCGCGGCGCGGACCCGGACCGCCGGCACGGTCGCCGACCCGGCCATCCCGTCCCGCCGCGCCAACGCCCGCCGCCTGCACCGGGCTCAGGGCGAGTGAGCCGCGCGGAAGGGTGAGCGCGGCGACGGGCCACACCCAGGTGTCCAGCCCATCCGAGACCGGCAGCCAAGGGCCGGGCAGCCGAATCACCACCGACTACCTGATCACCGGCCCATACTGGTCTCGGCCCCCTCCGGCTCGCCCGGCTGGTCACCCTGCTCGCGCAGCCTGTGGAGGCCGACGGCGGAGCCCTGGTCGGCGTTGCCGCGTCGGTCGGCGCGGCTTCCCCCGTGCTCCGCTGCTCGGTTCTCCCGGAGCATTTCGTACGCCCCTGGTCGAGGCGGTGCGGGTGGCCCGGTCCGGAGACGCGCTCGTCAGCCCGCAGATCACTGCACGCATGCGGCAGGCTGGCCAGCGGGTGCGGCGAATCCTGCAACCACCGCGGCGGGGATGACGGGGCAGGGCTACTCCAACTCCTCGCCCCAGTCCGCCCCGGCGGGCGATGCCGAGCGTCACAGCGCCGGGTACGCCCTAGCTAGCCGGACACGGGCGTCAGCTGCTCTTCCGCCCACTCGGCGAAGGTGGTGACCGGGATGCCCAACTCCTGGGCGAACTCGGGCCGGGCGGGCTGGAGAACCGCGTTGTTCCACTCGTGTCCGGCTCCCCACGCCGGCATACCCGCATCGAGGGCCTCTGCCAGGCTCATGGAGGGCGCGGTCACGGGCTCGCCCCAGGCGGCGGACAAGGTCTGCGCGATCTGCTCCATCGTGCGCAGGTCACCGGCCAGTTCCAGTTCCACCTGATGGAACCGGTCGGGGTTTCGAAGGGCGTGCGCCACAGCCGTTCCGATGTCCCGCACGGCTACCAGGGCCAGTTCGGTATCCGGCTTCAGTACCGTCAGCAGTCCGCCGCGCGGCCCCTCGGGTGCCAGCAGGGGCAGGTTCTCCATGAAGAAGGCGGGCTTGATCACCATCCAGCGGGCAAAGCCCGCACCCCGCACCGCCTCCATGATCGCCTGCTTGGTGTGGAAGTAGTCCGCCATCGCCGCCCAGCGGCCCTCGGCCCAGCCGACGACCCGGGTGTGCTCACCGACTCCGCTGGTCGAGGACTGCACGAACTGCCGTACTCCTTCAGCCTTCGCCGCGCCCACCAGGTTGGTGGCCTGGGCGAGCTCGCCCGCGAAGTCCACGCCGGTCTCGGTCATGGGCGGCATCTGCACCGAGAACACCGCGCGTACTCCCTCGACCGCTGGGCCGAGGGAGGCCGGGTCGGAGAGATCCGCCCGCACCAGCTCGGCGCCCAGTGCCTCGATCGCTTGGGCGGACTTCGACCGCGGATCGCGTACGAGTGCACGTACGGGCACCTCGGCGGCCAGGAGTGCGCGGGCCGTGGCCCCGCCTTGCCGGCCGGTAGCTCCGGTGACCAGGACCGTACCGCTGTTGACGGGCATGGTTGCTGCTCCTCATGGACCGGGGAAAGGAAACGGCGGGGCCCGCCGTTTTGTCTGCCGCTAAGATATGGCGGGGCCCGTCGTTTAGCAATGAGGAGATCATGACCGGTCAGCGCTCGGACGCCCGACGCAACTACCAGTGCATCCTCGCCGTCGCCAAAACCGAGGTCGCCGCGCACGGCGCCGAGGCATCCCAGGAGCAGATCGCCCGCACCGCGGGCGTCGGTTCGGCGACCGTGCGCCGTCACTTCCCCACCCGCCGCGCCCTGCTCGAAGCCGTCTTCCAGGAGCGCATCAAGGACCTGTGCGAGCGCGCCCACCGGCTGAGTACGACCGAGGACGGCCGCACCGCCCTCCTGGAGTGGCTCCACGCCCTCGTCCACTACGCCGTCTCAGCCCGCGGATTCGCCAACACCCTCAGCTACGAGCCCCCCGTCGAGGAACCCTCCCCGCACTCCTGTGGCGACACAATCGCAGCGGCCGGAACCCCCCTGCTCCAGCGGGCCATTCGCGAGAAGGCGGTTGCACCGCACGTCACCTTCCACGACCTGCTGACCCTCGCCGTCGGCATCGCCCTGGCCACCGAGCACCACAAGGACCCCGAGACCCAGGCCGACCGCCTCTTCCGCCTAGCTGTGGAAGGGCTCAGCCCTGAGCGCGGCATCGCTGAGGGGACTGCAAATCGTTCGGTGTAACTCCCGATCACGGAGGATGCATCGATGACCAGTGAGAACGTGGCCGAGCAGGATGCGGCGCGCCGCATCCCGGCCGACCGGTCCGGCTGCGCGCGGAGCGGGACCTGCTGGAACGGGCCCGCGCCGTCTCCTTCAGCCCCTTCAGCCTGCCCGGGCAGCACCGGCGCAGCCACCGCGACTACCAGGCCCGGGTCCTCACTGACGCGGTGATGACCGCCATCGCCGCCGTCGAGCCGTTCACGGACGATGCCCTGGACGGGCTGTGGCCGCTCCTGCGCCACCTCTCGTGCCCGCAGACAAGGCAGGTGCCGAGGTCGTGTCCGCCGTGCGTGAGGGCCCGTGGTCTTCGCCGGGTGGGGTACGGACAGTGCTGGTGTGCACCTACATCCGCACCCTCGGTGCCGCAGATGACGAGGCCTTCACTGAACATCTTCGGTCGATGGACGACGAGTGATGCCATCAGGCACGCCGAGCCGCGTCCCTTCGGCTGCCAGGTGTCGCCGGTACGTGTCGTGGTCGTAGCCTCTGGAGGTGCCGTCAGCGGGTCATCCCTGAGCTGAAGCCCGGTTCCTGGGGCAGGTACTCCGACGGCCCCGGGGTGCAGCACGAAGCAGGATGCCGCACAGGGCCTGAGCGATCCCCAGTTCGTCCAACACGATTCACGGCCGCGACTGATGCTTCCTTACCCCCCGGCCAGCGAGCAGACGGGTCGATGGTTGCTTGATCAACCACTTCTATTGGGACCTCTATGGCGCACCAAGGTCCGGTCTTGGCGGCCCACGAGGGCCACGGGCCGCGCGCGGGCACGCGTCCGACAGTCCGTTCCGTGTTGCCGCTGTCGCACAGCGGTGGTGGGATGGTCACGCTCTTGTGTGCGACACGGGAGGAGGTGACGCCGGGCGACGCCGGCCCGCCCCGCATCCGGCCGCCGCCCAGGGCCTCGGTCGAAGGCGTTCGGTGCGCAGCCGAACTCCCCGTGTGCAGCCCGCACCCTCAGTCATCGTCTACGGCATCGGGGGCAGTCGCTGCCGGCCCTGGAGTCACACCGTGAACACTTACCGAGTCGCGCAGGTACCCACCGCGAACGGATCCTTCGAGATCGTCGAACGCGAGCTGCCCCGACCGGGCTTCCGCCACGTGCGCATCGCCGTGGAGGCCTGCGGGGTCTGCCACAGCGACGCCCTCTTCGTCTCCGCCGGCATGCCCGGTACGCCGTTCCCGCTCGTCCCCGGGCACGAGGTCGCCGGACGCATCGACGAACTCGGCGACGGCGCCGAGGACATGGGCTGGCAGGTGGGGGAGCGGGTCACCGTCGGCTGGTTCGGCGGCAGCTGCTGGCACTGCGTCCCCTGCCGCAGGGGCGA
>NZ_AZUS01000032.1:0-56043 GCF_000527195.1 Streptomyces sp. CNH189 | reverse complement strand
CCGGCGCGTCGGACGCGTCCCGCTGGATCACCGGCCAGTGTCTCGACGCCAGCGGTGGCTCCCACCTCTGAACACCTCCCCCAGCCGCCGGCGCGGGCCCGGCCTCCTGTACCAGCGCGCCCTCGGGGCGTTGGGCTGTGCGTCCTTTGCTGCAAGGGGGGCGGGGTGCGGGGGGCCACCGCCCCGGCCGGCGCGCCGGCCGCGCAGAGACCGTCGGGTCCGGTGTCGCGGTCGTGCGCCAGCAGCCACAACACCCGGCGCCGAAGGTGCCCGAGGAGCGGGACGGTTCGGCCGCGGGCCGCAGCAGGGCGCAGCCGGCCATGCGGCCGCCGCGGTGGTAGGCGGGCCTGCCGCGGCGGGTGGGCAGACGGTCCGGTGGACCTGCTGCCGGATCGCGCGGCGGGCACGCTCGCGGCCTGGCTGACCCCGCACTCGGGGATCGAGGTCGTCTGTCGCGACCGCTCCCCGTTCTTTCCGCAGCCGGCGCCGGCATGGGGGCGCCCTGTGCCGTTCAGGTCGCCGACAGGTTCCACCTGTGGCGCAACCTCAGCGAGGCGGCTGAGCGGTGCGTCTGCCCTCACCGGTCCTGCCTACGTGCGACCACCGCCGAGCCGGCCACGGACAAGGCGCTGGCACCAGAACCGGCCGACGGTGATTCGCCATGGAGACACCGGGCACAGGTTCGCCGACCGTACTCGCACCAGGCGCGCCACCGTTCACACTGTTGGCCGCGGCCATGGCCGACGCTCGATCCAGCGACAGCTCGGCATGACCTACCGCATCGTCCAGCGGTTACGGGACGCCGCGGAGCCGGAAGACCTGTTCCAGGGACAGGGGCAGAACCGCACGACCAAGCTCGACGACTTCACGCCGTACCTGTGCACGAGCGACAGGCCGAGCGCTGCACACGACGCATGGGCTCTGTGGGAAGAGATCACAACTCACGGCTGCACGGGCGGCTCCAGAGCCGTCCGCGCCCTGCCTCCAGCCGTTTCGCACATTCCCGACCGCGCCGACGGCCCGTGCGCCGTCCCCACGCGACGGTGACCGGCTGGGTCCTGACTCATCCCACACCCTGCCGGAGAGCGAACGCCTGACGCTCAGATCCGTCCTCGCCGGCTGCCCCGAACTGGATGCTCTCACCGGGCACGTCCGCACGTTCGGGAAGATGCTCACCCAGCTCCGGGGTGAGCATCTGCCGCAGCGGGTCAGGGCGCGCTCGGACGGCCTTCCCACCCTCCGCACATGCGTCAACGGCCCCTCGAACGGCACCTTGCTGCCGTCACCGCGGGCCTTACATCGCCCTGGAGCTCCGGCGTCGTCGAAGGCCTCGTCAACCGCATCAAAGTGCTCAAGCGTCAGAGGTAGGGCCCGGGCCGGCTTCGGCCGGTTGCGGAAACGAGTCCTTCTCGCCTGACCGCAGCTGTGTCGCTCGACAAGCTGGTTCGTTCAGCTGATCGCGAGCGGCGCAAGATCCGTACCCAGCTTGCTCCGGCATGAGTCGACGGCCCGCGTGCATCCAGGCGGCCACGGCGTCCGACCGCGACCGCGTGCCCCCGCGCGCCTGTCCGGCCGGGCAGGCGCGCGGGCGGGGCATGTCACAGACGGACCGCCGGGACCGTCATAGGGGTGAGGTCTCAGCCGCTCGATGGAACCTGAACAAGGAGATGATCATGGAAACAGCCCCCGCGGCCGGGCCGGGTCCGGGGGCAGGCATCGGTCCAAGGCGGTACTCCGCCCGCAGCACCAGCCGGACATCCCGGCATCCACATCACCGACACCCCGGTCGAGGCAGTCGGGAAGACCGGCGGCGGCATCGTCCGCGTGCGCCCGGCCGACGGCTGGCTCATGGCCCGCTGCGTTCAGGCGGCCGACGCCCGGATGCAGGCGCGCCGCGAGGGCCGCGAAGGTCTGGGCCGGCCGTCGAAGCCACCGGTCCCAACGACCAGGCCGGCGCCTGCTGCGCGGCCGGTGCGCCGGCCGCCACCCCCATCAACGCCTCGCTGACCACGAACGACACCTATGTGGACCTGACCGCCACCCGGCGCGGCGTCACCACCGCTTAACACTCGCACGGCACACGCGGAGCCCTCCTCCCGTCCCGGCAACCGCATGCACGGTGTGAGTTCTTCTTGCTCTTTCACCTGAGAGGAATCCATGAGTACCAATCAGCCCGCACCGGGGGCAGCCGCCGAGGGCGCAGGCGCGCCGGACGCGCGTCAGCTGCGCATGATCCTGATCGCCGTCTCCGTCGCGTTGATGGCGGTCATCGCGTCGGTGTCCGGGTTGAACGTGGCTCAGACCCACCTGGCCGTCGATTTCGGCGCTTCCCAGAGCACCATCCTCTGGATCATCAACATCTACACCCTGACTCTGGCCGCGCTGCTGCTCCCTCTCGGCGCCATCGGCGACCGGATCGGCCGCAAGCCCACGCTGATCACCGGTCTCATCGTCTTCGGCGCCGCCAGCGTACTGGCGGCTCTGGCCCCGTCGGCCGAAATCATGATCGCCGCCCGCACGCTCAGCGGTATCGGCGCGGCGATGACCATGCCCATCACCCTCGCAGTGATCACCTCCACCTTCCCCGAAGAGGAGCGCGGAAAGGCGATCGGCGTGTGGACCGGCGTTGCCGGTGCCGGCGGCATCCTGGGCATGTTCCTCTCCGCCCTGCTCGTGGACGTCGCCAATTGGCGGTGGCTGTTCGTGCTGCCCATCGTGCTCACCGTCGTGGCGCTCGCCCTGACCATGCGCTCGGTGCCCAACTCCCGTGAGCACGCAGGACATCCCTTCGACACCGTCGGCGCGCTGGCCTCGGTCGTCGCCGTGGCCGGCCTCATCTTCACGCTTCAGGAAGGCCCGGAACAGGGCTGGAGCGCCCCTGCCACCCTGATCTCCCTGGCCGTCGGCCTCGCCGCTGCCGTCTTCTTCGTGGCCTGGGAACTTCGCCGCCGGGACGCCACTCTGCTGGACGTGCGGCTCTTTCGCGAGCGCCGCCTGCTCAGCGGCTCCATCACGCTGCTGGTTGTCTTCGGTGTCCAGGCGGGCATCGCCGTGGTCCTCTTCCCCTTCCTCCAGGCCGTGCTCGGCTGGTCCGGCCTGCTGTCCACGCTCGCGCTCATGCCCATGGCAGTCCTGATGATGATGGCATCCGTCCTCGCCCCCAAGCTGGCTGCGCGCACCGGCGCCCGCTCGACCATGGTCACGGGAATCGGACTGGGCGGTGCCGGCCTCGTCCTCATGGCCCTCTTCGTCTCTGTCGACGCCGGCTACCTGTCCATCCTGCCCGGCATGCTCGCCATGGGTTTCGGCATGGGTCTGGCGATGACGCCCTCCACCGAAGGCATTACCGCCTCTCTGCCGAGTGAGCGTCAGGGCGTCGCCTCCGCGCTCAACGACGTCACCCGCGAGTTCGGCACCGCGCTGGGGGTGGCCATGATCGGCGCTCTGCTGTCGGCCGGCTACCAGAACGCGATCGACGACAGACTGGACGGCATCCCCGACAACGCCGCGGACACCGCGCGCGAAGGCATCGCCAACGCTGTCGAGGCCGCAGGCACTACGGGCCCCCACAAGGACACGCTCCTGGACGTCGCCCAGCAGTCCTTCGTCGACGGCTGGCAGCAGGCCATGTGGGTGGCTGCCGCCGTCACGGGCGTCACGTTTGTCTACGTCCTCGCCCGTGGCCCGAAGAACGAGGTCCCCGCGACGGTGAAGGACGACGAAACCACCACCGCCGAGACCGTCGCCTCTTGACGCCCGCCGCGTCGGCCGGACCGCAGCGCGACACACAGCAACGGAAGCCGGTGAGCTGCTGAAGGAGATCCGGACGCGATACCCGCCCCGTGACGTACGGGCGATGCGGGTTGCGAGCGTGTCCGCGCACCCGGACCGCCGGCCGAGGAACGGCGGCACCCGGCCCGAAATCGAGGAAGTGCCCTGTGACCTGTGATGACGGACGTTCTTCAGACTTCCGGCAGGCACGATCGCGAGGGCACTTCCGAGAAGGAACCGTCCCAGGCCGCTGCGACCTGGACCCACCTCGTGACGGCGTCGTCGTCCCGCCCCATCACACCACGGGCCGGGACCTGGCAGGACCAGCCGCTGCGCACCAGCAGCTTCCGCACACCCCGGATCGTGAAGGCCAGGCGGAAACGCCGGCCGATCACCGTCTTGATCCGTGCCAGCGTCCACCGCTGGTCCTCGGCAGCCGCGCGCGGCCGGTCCCCCAACCAGCTCCGCCTCCAGCCGGGCGGACTGCCTCCCGCTCAGCCTCGGCAGCGACGCCAGCCCCGCGACCGCAGAACACGCGGACCGCCCTCCTCCCACGCCTGCCGCCACCGCTGCACCGATCGGACACTCACCCGCAGGTCTTCAGCGATCACCGAGCCCGCCTCGCCCCGGGCGGACCGCTCGGCCGCCTCACGCCGCAACCCCTCGCAAACCCCTGGCCGTTCGACGGCCCGCCCGCCACCCTGTGAACACCGCATGCCCCGCTGACACCGCAGCCGACCACGGCCCGTCAGCCCCAACGACTCCACACGTTCAACCTCAGTGATGCACGTCTGGCGCCGCACCCTCCACGAACTCCAGTACCGCAGCGACACCACCGACGGATGCCTCGCCGCGACCGGACCCACCCTCACGACATCACACCGGCACACGCAGTAGCGCTTTTCGAGTGGCCCTATGGCGGCGACCGGAAGCGTAGCCACCCAGGGACACCGACCGCTTGGAGCCAGTGATGCCCGAAAGCACGGGGACGAAAAGATCAATTCGGCCATCGAGACGTCGCCCCTGCCGATCGATGCGCCCTTCACACATCTGGCCTGACACAGTTTCCCCCAAAGCCCCGTGCCCGGACCGCGAGGCGCCCACGGCTTGGGGTTCCACCCCGCACGCGCCGCCGACCGGATCCGCCTGCGGAAGCGGTGCTGACACCTGACCGGCCCTGCCCACAGGCGAGTTGCCCCGAGCTGATCGAGCCACCCCGACCAACTCCGACAAGGACCGCGCCGAGAGCCGGGCGCGGGCCGCTAGGCACGTCAAGAAAACCGTGAAGGCGTCCCCCGCATCCGATGCCCAGCTCGGCGACCCGGTCCACGAGATCTCCCAGCGCTACGGCAAGGACTGCCCCCTCCGCCGCGACGGAGGACCCCTCTGCCCACCCTCCCCTTCGACTGTCGGCGAGGCCGTAAGGCCACACGCAGCCATCGACATCCCCTCCCCCGCCAAGGGCCCTTCCAGAGGCCCACCCCGTCAAGCAACAGGAAGACGATCATGAAGACGTCCGGACACACCTCTGCCTCAGACCTCTCGCTGGGCCGCCGATCGTTGCTGCTCGGTGGCTCCTCGGCCGCCCTCATGCTGGCCCTGCCCCATCCGGCCAATGCCGGCACGAGCGAGGAGCCACCAACGTTCGACTTCGACCTCGACACCGACAACTACATCAAGTGGGTCAAGCCCGCCACCGACGAGCAGGCCAGTCAGTCGCCGCTCTGGGAGTCCGTCGGCTCGATGGACGTGACCGTCATCCTGTGGATGAGCCGCGTGGGGAACCTTGCGGTGTTCGACGCGGTGGCGCCGTACCACGAGACCGCGGTCGGTGTGTACTCCCGCATTCCCCGCCGCCCTTCCAGCGAGTCCGCCACCAACCGGAACATGAACATCGCCATCCTCTACACGCAGCTCCACACCTTCGAACGCTTGCTGCCACTAGGCCTGCGGGGCCCCGCGGGAAGCCTGCGCGCCATGATGGTCGGGCTCGGCCTGGACCCTGACAACAAGTCGGAGGACCTGACCACCCCGGTCGGCATCGGCAACGTGGCGTTCAAGTCGGTCTGGAACGCTCTGAAGAACGACGGCATGAATGTCCTGGGCTACGAGGGCGGCCGCAAGTACAACCCCCTTCCCTGGGCGGACTACACAGGCTACGAGCCCGTGAACACTCCCTTCAGGCTCAACAACCCCTCCCGCTGGCAGCCGCAACTGCACGCCCACAACGGCCGTCGCCCCGGTGGCGGCCCGGGTGACCTAGGCATCTACGTCTCCCAGCACTTCGTGACCCCCCAGATCGCGCTGACCAAACCGCACATCTTCACCGACCCGGCCCAGTTCCCCCTCGCCGCACCCAAACACAGCGACCACACCCGGCCCCGGGACTACAAACGCTCGGTGGACGAAATCCTGGAGGCATCGGCGTCGCTCAACGACGAGCGCAAGGCGCTCGCCGAGGTCATGGACAACAAACTCTGGGGCATCGGCTACACATCCACCGTCATCGGCCGAAAGTACGACGAAAACAACGAGATGGGCGTGTTCGGCTGGGCCGCGTGGTCGCTCCAGCACTTCCTCGCGACCTTCGACGCGCTGATCGCCGTCTGGCGCAACAAGCGCAAGTACGACACCGTGCGGCCCGTCAGCGCAGTCCGCCACGTGTACGGCCACAGCAAGGTGACCGCCTGGGGCGGCGCCGGCATGGGCACGGTCAACGACATCCGGGCCACCGAATGGATGCCCTACCTGCCCACGGGCGACCACCCCGAATACCCATCGGGCTCCACAAGCCTGTGCGCCGCAGGAGCACAGACAGCACGACGCTACTTCAACTCCGAAGAACTCGACTGGACACTCGAGTTCAACGCCGGCACCTCGGCCGTGGAACCAGAAACAACCCCCGCCAAAAACCTCCAACTGCACTTCCACACGTGGGCCGAGTTCAACAAGGCCTGCGCCGAAAGCCGGGTATGGGGCGGCGTCCACTTCCGCAAAACCGTCCAACAGTCCCTCATCTACGGTGAACAGTTCGGCGACCTGGCACACGAGTTCGTAAACCGACACGTCAAAGGCAACATCAAAACCGACACCAGAAACTGACAACCCAACCCAAACACAACAACAAAGCCACCCCACAGATGACAACCAGCACCCCCACCACACCCAACCAACCCAAACAACAAACCGAGCACAACCCGCCCCCACCCCCCAACACCCCACCCACACACCACACACCCACCGACACCTACGACCTGAACATCGACCCCAAGACATCCATCACCACGACGACCCGAAACGATATCCCCACCACCCAAAACATCCACCGAAAGCTCCCGCCCACACGCACCAGCGAAGGAGACTGCAGAAAAACCACCGGCATACGTCATGAAGTACGCGGATGACGGCATACACAAAACGCCTCATCCGGGCCGACCGGGGTCAGCCCGTGGCCGTGATGAGTACTCTTGCCGACGTCCAGGCCGAGGAAGACGCCCACGTCTTCGGTGGCGACATTGCGCCCTTCCGAGGCAGTTGAACGTGCCGGCCTCGGCATCGGTGTCGTACGCGCGCATCCACGTTATGCAAACCTGCCGCCCGCGAGCTGTCCGGCATTGCGCCGGACCGGGTGGCGGCCGGACCTCTCATCAGCGTCTCCGACGGCACCTCCCGGGCCCGGTGACACCCCCCAGGTCATGCCTTCGACAGGGGGACACAGTCATGCCGGGCCCGGAGGCCGGCGACCCTCTCGCAGGACCGCGAAACACATAGCGGGGACCGCCAATGTCCTGGCCCGATCCCCTCGAGCGTCTGGGGTGATGGTCGGCTGGCGGACCCACCCGCACGAGGGTCCTCCCTTCCCCCGACAGCAGGGTGTCGGGGGAAGGGAGGACTGCACGGCGTCGTGAGTGAAGCATCGGCCGGGAGCGAGCCTGGTGTCACTGCAGGGACAGGTGGATCAGGCGGCCACCGCCCTCGTGTCCCGCGTCGGTCGCCAGCGCCACGTAGCGGGCGGTGATGTCCGTGCTGAGGTGCCGGTCGCGGCCACGGCCCGTGAGCTGACCGGCCGGGGTGTAGGTGAGGCCGTCACTGCTGAACTCGACGCGCAGTCCCGGTACGTGGCCGTTCGTCCATTCCGTGCGGATGTCGCGGACACGGAGCCGGGCGCCGAGGTCGACGACCAGGCGGCCGTTCGGGCCGGGCGTCCACGCCGTCGCCGGATCGCCGTCGACAGCGGCGGACGGGTCCGACATCCCCGGCGGCAACGGCCTGGTCGGGAACACCGTGCAACCCAGTGCCAGATCACGCAGAGGGTAGGCAGTGGCCCGCTTCACGGTGACCGTCGTGGTGCGGCCCGCGCTGACCACCGCCACCGTACTGCGCCCTTGGGCGGTCATCTTCACGCGGCAGGCGGTCCCCGTGAGTTCGACCGTCGTGCCGTCGACCACGCGCGCCCGCAGACCCGCCGGCAGAGGACGGCTGTTGAGCGGGCGGACGGTCAGCCGTGGCGGCAGCAGCCGGGCTTCCGCCGCGTCGAGTTCGGCGTCGTAGGCGGTGCCGCCGTCGGTGAGGGTCTGGAGCCCCTCGAACAGCAGTCTCGCGGGCCCGGTCTGCGGTACGTCGACGCGCGTCGTGACGGGCTCATCCGACAGGTTGAACAGGCTGAGGTGATCGTCGGTGAGGGCGGCGAGGACGGCTTCAGCGTCTGTTCGTGGCATGGGTGTCGCGGCCCGCTCGCGCAGGCTACGGGGCGAGGCGCCGGGAAGTCCCTCGACGAGGAGGGGTGCGGCTGGGCCGTCGGCCAGGATGATCTCGTCCTGCTGGACCGTCAGGTTGGAGGCAGGGCCCCGCACCACCAAGCCTGCCCGGCCGTCGACGTCCAGCCATCCGCCCCGGCTGGTGACGTCGGGCACCGGCCAGGAGGCGAGGTCCTCCCACTGGAGTCCGTCCGCCGACCCCTGCACCGTGTAGGCGCGCCCCGCGGCGGCCTCCCAGCGCAGGGTGAGCCGGTCCACCTGGTGCGGGGCCCCGAGGTCGACAGCCAGCCAGCTGTCCACCCGGGGGCGGTCGCCCCGTGACACCGCCCACCGGGTGGTCGCGCTGCCGTCCACCGCCAGCGCCGGCTCCCTGCCGGTGTCGTAGGAGGAGGCGGTGGCCGCGCCGCTCCGGGCCAGATCGGCGCCGTCCGCGCCGTTGCGCGCCTCGAACGCGAAGAGCGAGTACCCGTAAGTCGGGTCGGGTCGCACACCGAGCATGCGCAGATGCCGCACCTCGGTGCGCGCGAACGTCACCTCGTCGACGCGCGCGGCCGGCATGGCCGGCCGGGAGTCGGCCGAGGCCACGGTGGCGCTTCCCTCGGCGAAGCGGTAGGTCCGCGCCCCGGTCAGGCCGGGCACGCCCGGCATCGTCAGATTGTGGATCTCCAGGTGTCCCTCCCCCGCAGCGACGCCCGACGTCGCATACACGACGGCACCGGTGGGAAGCGTGGTGAAGCCGGCATACCCGGGCCCCACCTGGAGCATCGTGGCGCTGCCGTCGAATCCGTCCCGGCTCCTGCGGTAGGTCCGCACCTGGCGTTGCGTCGCCTTGAGGGATGTCGTCGGCAGGAACATCGGCGTGGACCCGCTGAGCTTGAAGAGCCAGTCGTCGTGGCCGGGTTGCCAGGCGAACTTCACGAAGCCGGGCTTGGTCACGGCACCCGCCCATGCCCCGGGCGTCTGGTGCGACACCAGGCCGGGTCCGGGGCCGAAGTCGGTGACCCCCGCGGCGTGTTCGAACAGTTCGTCCGTGGAGAGAGGGCGGACCGTACGGCCCTGTTCGTTCGCCCACAGGTGCAGGAGGTAGCTGATGGCGACTTCCGCGCGGGCCTCCGGCTCGTACTTCGGTTCGCCCGAGAACTTCGCGATACGGAATTCCGGCGGGTAGCTCTGGTACGCCTCCAGTCGCTCCGCCAAGGCGACTTCCGCCCGGGCGGCAGCCCTGTCCCCCACCACCTGGGCGAGGAACGTGAGCGGGATGACGTCACGGCCGTAGAGGTGCTCTCGGTCGTTGACCATCGGCATCAGCGGCTCACCGGCGTCGCTCATGACGCCGAGGAGGGTGCTCCACAGCTGATCGGCGTTCGGCTGGCTGGTGAGCACCTTTGGCAGCGGCCGGCCCGCGGCGATGAAGTGGGCGGCATTACGGCCTGATGTGCGCCACAGTTCCTCCTGGTAGTGGGGGCCGAACGAGCCGTGATTCTCGACGATGAAGGTGTCGTACAGGTTGCGGGCGGTGTTGTCCGAGACGGGAGCCCCGTCCACGCGCGCCAGGTTCGCCAGGTCCGCCTGGGGCAGTCCGGCCTCGTTGCGCGACCACGCACCGAAGGCTGTGGCCCAGTCACCGTGCCGTGGGTCGTCCACGGCCCAGGCCAGCCCCGGGGCCAGGGACTGCGCGTAGACACCCATCTCCTCGAGCTTGGTGTCTCCTTCGTGGCCGCCGAGCAGGCCCCGAGGGGTCCAGCTGCCCGAGGCCGGGTCGTTCCCCGTGCCCAACGCGGTGGTGTACGCCGCCTGTTCACGGGCGATGGTGTCGACGCGGGAGCGAGTGGTCTCGTCGAGGTCGTCCCACAGCAGCCGCGCGGCGAGAACGAAGTACAGCTGGAACGTGGTGTCGAAGAACAGTGTCCGGCCCCATTGGGTGCCGCCCGTCAGTCTGTTGGACGCGGCGAAGTGCTTGATGGTCGCTATCGTCCGAGCCTTGAGGACCTGCTTCTCCGTCCCCGCTCGGACCTCGTCGTAGCTGCCGCGGGTGAGCAGGACCGCATGGCCGAGCACGACGGCGAAGCTGAAATCCTTGTCCGTGTAGTAGCCGCGGGCCGCGTCCCACTGGGTTTCGGTCCAACGGGTGTGGTTCAGCAGGACGCGGTGATAGATGTCCGCCACCGGGTCTGATGCCGTGTGGCTCCGGTGTTGTCCGTGGGCCTGAGCCGTGCCGCTGCCAATGGCGAGAGGCAGGGTGGCCAGCGCACTCGTGGCGCCGAGGAGTTGGATGAAGCGGCGACGGTCCATGGGGGATCTCGGCAGCACGTGCGGCACCTCGCAGTCAGACAACGTTGTCAGGCAATGGCGTGAATTCTTCGGTCCGCCAGTCGATACGTCAATAGGTTGCCCAGGCACACGGCAAGCAGGTTGCGCATCACGCACCTCCAGCGGACTTCCGGCGCCGGCTTCGGGCCGGCAGGCGGCAGGCGGCAGGCGGCAGGCGGCAGGCGGCAGGCGGCAGGCGGCAGGCGGCAGGCGGCAGCATGGTCCGGGTCAGTGACGGTTGGGGGGCGAGCCCAGCTGCGGGCTTGGCGGGCGACCTCGACGACGCCGCAGGTCACCAGTACAAGGTCCGGTCGGCGCGACCTCGATGGGGCGGCCGATGACCAGCGGATGCACCGGGTAGCCGCAGGTGTCCAGACGGACGTAGTGATCCTGAGGAAGCCGCGGGGATGCCGCGGTGGGACGTGCTTCCTTCAAGCGGCTGAACGAGCTTGACCCGGGGAACGCTCGGGTGCGGCGAAGTACAAATGTCCGTCAACCCGTCGCCGTCGGACGCACCGCCGGCCCCCCGGGCGGTACAGGTCGCCGCCTGCCCGCCGCTCTTGTGGCCGTGATGGCCCACCCGGGCGCTCGTCCGCAGCACCGACCCTGCTGGCACCTACCGCGGACCTGCGACGGCACGTAGGGCGGGAAGGTGCTCGTGGTGTCCGTCTCCCGATGGATCAGCCCCAGGCCGATCCTGCGCCCCAAGGGCGGCGGCCGGCAGCTCAGCATTCCATGATGCCCCGCGCGGACGGAACTGCTGCCAAGCGGACCATGCCGACACGGGCGGCGGGGGCAGGTGCGCGAGGCACGCAGGTGCACTCGGGTGATGCGGGGCTGGGCGCGGTGCAGCCGAGGCCAGCCAGGCGGGCGAACGCGATCGGTCACTCACGTAGCCGGATCACGGCATAAGCCACAGATACCTACGTCGTGACCAGCGGTCCCAAAATCAGTGTGATGTCCCGAGTTGTCAATGAGTGATGAGAGGCACGCGGGTTCGAGGAACCAACTGCCTTCACATGCGGTGGCAGCCCGCAGCAGCGGCGCGGAGCGCGGCCAGGGTGTCATTACGAAATGATCAGTCATGCCTGGAACTCGGTCAGGTCGATAGCGTGAACGCGCAGTGGGTAGCCGTACATCGGGTGTGCCGTCTCCCGCTCGGGCAACATGCCCAGCTTGCGGATGACGTTCTCAGAGGCATTGTCCCCAACCCGGCTGATGCTGATGACGCGGTCCAGGCCGCGGTCCTGGAGCGCGAACTCCAATGTGGCGTGCGCGGCTTCGGAGGCGTATCCCTGACCCCAGAACTGTGAGCCCAGACGCCAACTGATTGCCACGGCGGGCATCACCTCCGGCAGGAACTCGGGCACCGACAACCCCGTGAAGCCGATCAGTTCGCCCGAAGCCAACAGTTCGACGGCGAAGAGCCCGAAGCCCTCCTCGTCCCATCCCTCCTCCCAGCGTTCGATCTCCTCGGCCGTGTCATCCAGGTCGCGCACCGAACCGTCGTCGACCCAGCGCATAACCCGTGGGTCCGCGTTGATTTCCGCCATCGGCGCAAGGTCATCGTCGTGCCAGCTACGGAGGAGAAGACGGGGCGTGCGGATCTCGGTCATGCCCCCATCCTGCCGAAGGAAGGGGCCTCATCCGTAATCCGCCGCCCCGGGCGGCGACGATCACACCGCGGCGACGCCGCTGATCCCGGGGGGCGCATGATGTGACGGCGCCCAGTCGGCCCCACGGACACGGGCCTGCTCCCGCCAAGCCTGGCGCGCGATAGCCATCGGTCCGCGTCCGACGCCCGCAACTCGTCGCGCAAGCAGGCGCGGCTGAAGCTGTCCGCGCGGGCCGAAGAGAAACGCGCCACCGCTCGCGCCTTTTCGGACAGGATGAGCAACCGGCAGACCCTTGAGCGACTGCACCTCAGCGTCACGACCGTCAAGGCCTACATCGGCTGTCGCCAAGCCGGCCGTCGGAACCCGCACCACGGATCGCGTTGCCACGTCCACGACCCGCGGGGCTGTGCGGACGGGGCAGCAGCGGGAGATGGACGAGGGGGCCGATCCACGGGACGCATCACTGCTTCATTCCTACGGCCCGTCGAGCTCCCCGGCCCGATCGGCCACCAGGAGTCCGTCCTCCCGTCACCGGGCAACGCCTGTCGGCACCTTGTCCGCGGCGATCCCGGGGTAGCGTCCCTGGCATGGTCTCTCACACCACCGTTGAGCGCGCTCAACGCCTCAAGCAGTTGCACGCCCAGCACAAGCCGCTCGTACTGCCGACCGTCTGGGATGTCTGGTCCGCGCGCACGGCAGTCGCCTCCGGCTTCCCCGCGCTCACCGTCGGCAGCCATCCCCTCGCCGACTCCCGGGGAGCCGACGACAACGAGGGGCAGACCTTCGAAGAGGTACTCGCCGCCGTCAAGCCGATCATCGCCGCAGTCGACGTCCCCGTCTCCGTGGACCTGGAGGCCGGATACGGGCAGAAGCCCGCAGACCTCGTCGCCGGACTCATCGAGGTCGGCGGCGTCGGTCTCAATGTCGAAGACACCGTCCACTCGGACGGTGGCCGCGTACGCAGCACGCAGGAGCACGCAAGCTACGTCGCCGGCCTGCGTACAGCGGCTGACGACGCAGGTGTTCCGATCTGGGTCAACGGGCGCACCGACCTCTTCATGCACGCGCAGGATGCTTCCGCCGTTCTCGACGAGGCGATCGAGCGACTGCGGGCCCTGGAAGAGGCCGGCGCCGACAGTCTCTATCCAGTGGGTATTCAGGACGACGACGATTTACTCACGGCGGTGATCGGCACCGTCACCGTTCCTGTGAATGCCACGGCCCATCCCGTCAGGCACGATCTTGAACGTTTCCGCCGTCTCGGTGTAGGCCGGATCACCTACGGCCCGCTGCTGCAATTCGCCATGGCGGACGCGATGAAAGACATGCTCAAGCGGTGGGCACCCTGAGGAGTCGGCCGGACTACGGGCCGGCTACCGGTGTCCCTCTCTTGCCGCGGAGGTGACCGACGCGGAGGTGAACCACCTCTGCGGAGTTCGGTCCCGCTGAACGGGGCAGCCCCGAGTGGCCGTTACCGGCCTTCGGGGCTGCGCGGTGCCCTTGTGTCCGGAGCCCAGGTTCACCTTCGATGCGTTCGCCGTCGGTGGTTCCGACTTGCCGGGCGCCGGAACCGAACCACCCGAAAATGTGGTGGGTGCGGGCTCCCGCAGGGCTTTCATGCCGTCGGCCTGGCGGACGTGGCGCCACAGGCGATCCTGGCCCACGAGTACGGCCACCAGGTGCAGTGCCGGAAGGATCTGATCGCAAGTCGGCTCGTCGGCGCGGAGGCCGGCAGGCGGACCGAGTTGATGGGGGATGCCGTCGGCTCGTAACTAACCCCCCAATAGGAACGGATGACCATGTGACTGCTGCTCGAGCGTTCGTTGATGTGGCCATGGAGACAGTCGGTTGCCGCTGTGGATCGTGTCGGACAAACATATTGAGTGATCCGCAAGCCGAGTGTCGCTTCCAGCGGCTCCTTGGCCAAGCTGGGGTTGCCGTGCCGGGACGTCAGGCCGGTACGGAGGAGTTCGATGCTGGGCTCCACGACGGCGTCGGCACGCACACCCTTGGTGCAATTCGTCACTGACAGCCAGTTGGGAGAAGTAGGGGAAGGCGAAGCGCGCAACGGGTTGTCGTTGCGGCCGCAGCGGCGACGGGCACACTGACAGTGCTTCTCGCCACCGGATGCTCCTTCAGTGTGGGTAACGCGGAGAAGGAGAGTGAGACGACGGCCAGCGAGGACGCAACCGCCGCTGAGGAAACTCCGGTCGAGGACAAGCCGACGGCCGAGGAAACGCCGGCCGGCGACGACCCCGCAGTATCCGGAAACACGGGCACCGACGAGGGCGGGGCCGTCCACAAAGCCCGAGTCGCGCAGACGGTCTCCGACAAGCTTGCCGCAAACACCGGCAAGCGTCCCGACAAGGTCACCTGACCTGAGCGCCTCCCGGCCCGGGTCGGCGCCACGATCCGCTGCAAGCTCACAGCCGGCAGCGACACCCTAGGTGTCACCGTCACCACCACGGTCAACGGCGAAGAGGTCAAATACAACTTCAAGGTCGACGACAGCATCCAGTGATTGCTCCCGCTGGACGCACGGGGCCCGGAGCGGTTGATACAGATCAGAGGCTGGACGTTGCCTGTGGGCCGGTGCCACGGTTCTGTCCGGGGCCACGGCTTGCTCTTGCGCCCCCATCAGGCAGCCCTTCCTGGTTAAGCCCACGACCGGCGAGAAGGGGCAGGGGCAAGCACTGAGCGACTGAGTCCGCAGGTGACGGGTCCGCTGCGAGGGGCGACCAGGACACGCATGCCGGTCGCCGGCGAGTGTCCGTACCGGACCCTCACTTGTGCCGTCGCAGCTGCCCGATGGTGAAGGCGAGTGCGAGCCGGGAAAGGAAAGGCGGGCCGGCGGGTTCCAGGCGCAGCACCCATTCAGGCATGCGGCTGGCGCTCCGGGCCGCTATCACGCCCCGGTCGTCCCGGAACTCGTAGGCACCCCACTTCGTACCCGGGAAAGGTTCGACGGAGCCCACCCATGTACCGTCAAGGGCGAGCAGCGTGTAGCCGCCGGGTCCGTTTTCGCCGGCCCTGCGGATGATGTGCCCGGACACACCGGAAGGCTCCCATACCACCAGTTCCGGCGCGGACCTCCCGGCGCGGCGCATCTCGACCCGGAACAAGAGCTGTCCTGCGGGGTCGCGTACCTCCCAGTGCCTCGTCTTCACCCCGGGGGCAGCAGGCACGGGCCGGGGGAGCGTGACCACCGACGCCGAGCACCGGCCGTCGGGTGTGTGCACGCCCTTGCCCGTGACGATCAGCACATTCCCGGGGGCACCGGGTTCCGCGAGGAGCTGGCGGGTGCGCTTCCCTGCCCGGACCTGCATCACCGTCAGGGTGCTGAACGAAGCGAGCCAGACCACCGACAGGGAGACAGGCGCAGCGGCAGCCTTGAGGCCGGGAAGGTACGGCCCCAACGGGCCGACGCGCACCTCGACGGTGCGTCCCTCGTCGCTGTGGCTGAGACCGTAGATCCCGCCGGAACCGGTGTCACCGCCGGCGGTGCGCCATGTCCCCGTGCACTTGAGCGGGGATCGGCCGGCTCCCCGGTGGCACTCGGCGACCTGCGCGGTGGCCGGCTCTCCGGCCACGAAGGTGTACGCCAGCACCGTGGGCCAGAAGAGTCCGCCGATCATCGCCAGGGGTATAGCGGCACGGGAAAATCGCATGGTGCAGCAAACCACAGTGGCGGATCGGCAGGCACACACCTGAGGCGGCCTGCCCAGTTCCCCGACAAGTGCCGTCAGCTCGATCCGCCGCCGCAGACTCGCACTATCGAGGTGGGATAGCGCAGGCGCGGTGTCACGTACACGACGTTCCGAGGAATCACCGAGGCGCTTGAACTCAAGGGCGCTCGACGCCCAAAGCTTCACCGCCCCGCTGTGGCTGGGGGAACGCTCCAGGACGGTGCTGACCGACGTCGGTCGCTGGAAATCACTGTGCCTCGCGACAAGGGCGGCTCGTTCGAACCGAAGATCGTCAAGAAGCGGCAGAAGCGCCTGACCGGGGTCGACGAGATGGCGATCTCGCTGGCGGCGAAGGGCCTGACCACCGGCGAGGCCCAGGCCCCGCGGCGACCGAGGAGGTCGCCGTGGAGCGGTTCGCCGAATTCGCCGACGCCTGGGGCCGGAAGAGTCCGGCGATCGTGAAGCTGTGGGAGAACGCCTGGGAGGAGTTCTCCCCCGTTCCTTCGCTTCGACACCGAGATCCGCCGCATCGTCTGCACCACCAACGCGATCGAGTCGGTGAATGCCCTTATCCGCCGGGCGGTCAAGGCCCGCGGGCACTTCCTCAACGAGCAGGCCGCCCTGCAGTGTGTCTACATGGCCATCATGTCGCTCGACCCCACCGGCAGGGGCCAGGCTCGCTGGACCATGCGCTGGAAGACCGCGCTGAACGCCTTCGACGGCCGGCTCTCAGCCGCCCTCCAGTAACTCAACCGCCCTGGTTACACCGTTCGTTTGACGGACCCCTTCGAGACGCATTCGAGACGGCGAGACCGTGGCACCATGTACCGCATGACGACGAACCGAAAGGTCCATGCCGCCTAGACGGCCAGGACAGATCCGAGCAAGCGCCCCCGCCGGCCACCGGACAACCGGTGCAAGGCCAGTCATCGACGGCCTGTCTTCGCGTGCACTGTCCGAGATCATCCGTCTCGAGCACACCCGCAACTATCTGCAGCCAGGCGACGTCAGCGCGGCAGTGGGCCTGTGGAAGGACTACGTCCACCAGCCCGAGCGGGATCTATGGCACGACTACGAGTGGGGCAACGTGCACTGGCACTGCTGCGGCAACCCTCTCGAAGCTCGAGCCCTCCTCGACACCGTGACGCAGGCCATATCGCCACGAAGCGCCCGCGAACTTCGAAAAATCGTGAGCCGGTCAGACGCCGTCTGGAATTTTCCCTCCCCGCCCTACGACGCGGTGCCGTAAACCAACTACGGGCAGCAGCGCCGCAGGTGCCCAGCCGTGGCAAGATGATCGCATGCTGATTCGAAAGGGCGATGCCGCGTAGGCGTCCGAAGGCCCTCCGTGCACAACGGTGGCGGCCACAGCGGCAGTATCCGGTCCTGAAGGTGCGCGGTGTCTCCGCGCGAACTCGTGCAGCGATCCGCCGGGTCGAAGACCAGCACATGTGGCCCAACGCGGTTGCGCATGCGCTCTTACACGTCGAGCGGGCTTTCCGGCAGCCTGGACGCTACTTGGACGCCTCCGCGTTCGACTCGCCGGGACTGGGAGATGCTCGTGATGATCTCGAGTGGGCGATGCGGCACCTCCCGTTGGGCGCACGAACGGACTTGGCGCGGCTGCTCACACGCATTGATGCGGAGCTCGAGCGCCGGACGTTGCCGGATCCCGCCCTGATCGAGTTGGCCATGGGCAGCTGGTGGTGGACCAGGATGCGGGACCTGTGACGGGCGTGCGCCCCCCACCTACTGCGGTAGCTCACCCCTGCTTACAAAGTCGTCATCGATCGGGTGGACCAGCACCAGCTGACGCGCGCCGATGAGGACGGGGAGTGGTGACCGTGCTCGGCATCGGGTCCGACGGCTACCGCGGCCGTGGAGCACGGTGCGAGACGGCTGCCTTGGCGCCGGACTCCCGGCATGCCTTGCAGTCGTTGCGGTTCCTGGGGAGTGGCGGACGACCACGATGACCCGGCACGTGTCGGCATCGATGACGGCTTGGCGGTTGGTGGAGAACCAGCAACACCCCAGCGGCGGACTCAGTGGTCGGCCCCGGTGAACCACGTTCGTTCCGTCGCCGTCCCGTATAACGCTGTGACGTGGGAGTTCAGCCTGCGTTACTGTCTGCCGATGGAGCTCGAGAAGCCGAATGAGTGCCCGCTTCATGGTGCTGGGGTGAGCGCGCAGAGCTTGGTGGGTCGTCGGCTCATGGAGGTCGTCGGCTCGTGGCATTTGTACGGCAGTGATGGTCCTGCAGGCCCGATGGATGTGTGGCTGATCGATGACCGCGGTGCCGTCACCCACCTCACGAGCGGATCGGATGGGTGTCTGATCGTTGAGGCGTCGAAGCCGCACATCGGCTACGACATGGGCGTCTCGGGGCGCGTCACAGTGGGAGCGATCGGTGAGGGGACGCCGTTCGCGGATCACATCGGGGAGGATGTTTTGGCGGTGCGGGAGGAACATGCGCACGCACCGCAACCCGCCGGAGGGAGGCCTGGACGGCCCGGATGCCGCACCTCATCCAGGCCGGGTGACCTGCGGAGGGCCGGGGCGGCCAGGCGGAGCCGGGGAGAGGCCGTTGTGCCGGGCAAGGCCACACCACTTGCGCCACTGGTGCGATGACGGCACTCCTTGCAAACGACCACTCCCCGCACGGGCGTGCCTCCGAACCTGCTCGACGGATCTCCCCGCCCGGCACCTGACCCGCGCCCGGACGCTCTCGTGGTTGTCGCCGTACTTGGTGTCGGACAAGCCGCGCCTCGGTCAGTCCAGGTCAGACAGGTCGAGCACGAAGCGGTAGCGGACGTCGTTGCGCTCCAGTCGTTCGAGAGCAGTGTTCACCTGGGACGACGGCAGCAGCTCGATGTCGGCGGTGATGCCGTGCTCAGCGCAGAAACGCAGCATGGCAGCGGTGGACGGACGGCCGCCGCTGCCGGCGGAGCTGAGCTTCTTGCGGCCGATGAGCAGGTCCATGGTTTCCACAGTGACCGGTCCGAGGTGGCCGAGGAGGCTGAGCGTGCCGTCCATGGCGACCACAGGCAGGTACGGAGCCAGGTCGTGGGGGGCGGAGATGGTGTCGATGACCACATCGAACCGGTCACGGACCGCCTTCATCTGCTTCGGGTCGGTGGACACCACGAATCCACGCGCCCCCAGGCTGCGTGCTTCGTCGGCCTTGTCCGGGGTCCGGCTGATGACAGAGGTCGCGGCGCCGAGCGCGGTCGCCATCTTGACCGCGAGGTGCCCCAGGCCGCCCAGCCCGGCCACGGCCACGGTGCTGCCCGGGCCCACTCCGAGCGCCTGCAGTGGTTCCCAGACGGTGACGCCGGCGCAGAGCAAGGGAGCTGTGGCGGCTGCGTCGAGGTTCGCGGGGAGGTGGTAGGCGAATCGATTGTTCACGACGTACTCGCGGGAGTACCCGCCCAGTGTGGTCGACCCGTCCTGCCGGTCGGTTCCGCCGTAGGTCAGTGTCGGGAACTCACGACAGAAGTTCTCCTGGCCGGCCTGGCACATGCGGCAGATGCCGCACGAGTCGACGATGTTGCCGACTGCCACGGGGTCGCTCGTGGAGAAGTCGACAACCGCGCTGCCGACCTCGGTCACCACACCTGTGAACTCATGCCCGGGTACGAGCACGCCGTTCGCGTCGCTCTCGTGTGCCCGCAAGGCGTGGAGATCTGTGTGGCAGACACCGCAGTAGTCGACACGTACCGCGATGTCGTCCGGGCGCAGGTCCCGGCGCTCCATCGCGGCGCGGCGCAGAGTCCGCGTCGCGCTGTCCGCCTGCCATCCAGTCGTGGAACGCATCTCTAACTCCTAGGACAGACTGTTCGGTCTATTTGACCGTAGAGACATACGAGCCAAGAAGCAAACAGACGAGTCTGTCTGTTAAGGTCGGGGTATGCCTGTCCAGCCATCGAGCAGCCGCGGAGTCGCGACATACCAGCGCATCGTCGACGCCGCCACCCAGGAGTTCGCCGAGTACGGCATCGCTGGTGCACGCATCGAGAGGATCATCGCCGCCGCACGCACCAACAAGGCACAGCTCTATGGCTACTTCGGCAACAAGGAACAGCTTTTCGACGCGATCTTCTTCGCTTCACTGGAGCGGATCACCAATGTCGTCCCCATCGACGCCACGGACCTCGCCGACTGGGCGGTGCGCCTGTACGACGAATACCTCAGCCGCCCCGATCTGATCCGGCTCGCTACCTGGGCGCGCCTGGAGCGGCGCCCGACGGGGCATCTCGTGGCGGACCACGATCGCTACGACGACCACAAACTGCGCGCCATCGCAGAGGCCCAGGCCGCCGGGCGCATCAGACAGGGAGACCCCTTCGACGTGATGGCCATGGTCATCGCCATGTCCATGGCCTGGTCGCCCGTGAGCAACGTCTACGCTGCCTCAGCCCAGGAGCCCACGAGCGTGCACGACCAGAGGCGCACCCTGCTCCGAGACTGCGTAAGCAGCGCCGTCGCGCCGGACCGGGGAGCCTGAGCACACCAGACTCGAACCTCAGATCCTTCAGTTGGTCGTTGTCGACACCGTCATCCCCAGCCACCCCGCCCTCGAACAGGCGCTGGCCGGCTGACCGCACCGGGGCAGACGGACCGATGCCTGCGCAGCGGACACCCGGTACAGGAGTGAGCAGCCAGCCGAGCCGGGACGGCAGGCAAGTCCCCACGTCGATCACCGGCCAGGGTTCGCTGGTCAGCACCGGGTGCCGGAGGTCAGCCTGGGCCACCGGTTCTTACGCGCCGCTCGGGATACCTCACCGCAGTATCGCCGCCGGGCTCTTGCGGCGAGGCCGCCACCACCCGCCGTCCGGACACGCGCAGGTTCGCCCTCCCCCGGCACGGTGGCAAGGAACGAAGACCGGTCGGTCTCAGACCTACGCTCGCTGCCCCTGTGGACACGCGCCGAAGCGAACTACTGAAGTGTCCACGCTCGCGACTCGTGCGGCGCACCGAAACGCGCGCCATGATCCTCAGCAGCACAGAATGGGCGCGGACCCAGGGTCCTGTGGCGGGGAGCGCCTGAGCTCTCCCCGCCACGGCGTCACCTACGACCTGACTGACTTCCTCGCCTCACGTCGATGCCGCGGCCCCGCAGCCCACCGGCCGGCCGATGGCGTCAGGATGACGCGCCATGCTTCGGGTGGTGCATGGATGAATGGTGAAGAGATGGGCGATCACTACCGGTCCGCAGCCGGGCCGATGCACGGGGGCGCCGGCGAGAGGCTCGCCCACTGGGTTGACGGCCGACTGGGTCACCGCCGCATCATCAGCTCCGCTCGACGTCTCGCCTTCCCCGACCACTGGTCGTTCATGCTCGGGGAAATCGCTCTCTACAGCTTCGTCGTCCTTCTGCTCACTGGCGTCTATCTGAGCTTGTACTTTCACCCCTCCTCCGACCTGGTGGTCTATCAGGGCAGCTACGTCCCCCTACGGGGCCGGCTCGTGTCGGAGGCGTTCGACTCGACCCTGCACCTTTCCTTCGACGTGCGCGGCGGCCTGCTCCTACGCCAGGCACACCACTGGGCCGCGTTGATCCTCGTCGCCGCGGTGTTCGTGCACATGCTGCGGGTCTTCTTCACCGGCGCGTTCCGCAAGCCGCGTGAGCTGAACTGGGTCGTGGGGTTCGCGCTGCTCGTGCTGGCCATGTTCGCCGGTCTGACCGGCTACGACCTGCCCGACGACCTGTTGTCGGGGACCGGGCTACAGGTCGTGAATGGCACGCTCCTCTCGATTCCCGTGGTCGGCACGTACCTGTCGTTCTTCCTCTTCGGCGGTGAGTTCCCCGGCGACGACCTGATCGCCCGCTTCAACACCATTCACATCTTGGTCATCCCCGGGCTGATGGTCGCCCTCATCGTCACGCACCTCATCCTGGCCGTACGCCACCGGCACACTCAGTATCCCGGGCCGGGCCGTACCAACTCGAACCTCGTCGGGATGCCGCTGCGGGTGTACGCGGTCAAGGCGAGCGCATACTTCTTCCTCGTCTCCGGTGTGATCTTCTTCCTCGCCGCAGTCGCGCAGATCAACCCGATCTGGAGCTACGGCCCCTTCCGCCCTGACCACGTGTCCGCCGGGTCGCAGCCCGACTGGTACATGGGCGTCGCCGACGGCTTCCTGCGCGTGATGCCCGGCTGGGAGATCGACATCTGGGGTCACACCTTGGCCTTGGACAACTTCCTCCCCCTGCTGGTCGGAGTGCTGCTCTTCCTCGCCATGGGCGCCTATCCCTTCCTGGAGGCCTGGGTCACGGACGACGACCGCGACCAGCATCTCCTCGACCGCCCTCGTAACCGCCCGGTGCGCACCGCCTTGGGAGTGGCATGGCTCAGCGTCTACACGGTGGCCCTGATCGGGGCGGCCAACGACGTGATCGCCACCCACTTCCACGTCTCCGTGAACGCCGTCACCTGGACCGTGCGCGTCGGGCTGTTCGTCGCACCGCTGTCGGCCTTCGTGATCACCAAACGGTGGGCGCTGGGACTGCAGCGCCGCGACCGTGACGAGGTGCTGCACGGTCGGGAGAGCGGCGTCATCAAGCGCCTCGGGAACGGCGAGTACGTCGAGGTTCACGAGCCGCTCAGCCAGGCGCGTCTGCATGCCCTGACGGCGCACGAGCAGTACCACCCCTTGCCTGCGGCACCCGTACAGCACGCCGGCGGTCGCGCAACCGCCCTTGCCCAGCGCCTGCGCGTCAGACTCAGCCGTGGCTTCTACGGGCCGGGCACACAGGTTCCCAAGCCCACAGTGGACGAGTACGAGGAGATCACCGGTCGGCACGGAGTCTGAGCCGCGACACGGGAAAGGACGATCGCGGCGGAGTCGGGGTCCGGCACGCACAGTGCGGCACCCGAGGGACGCTGATGGCCGCGCCTGTATGTCCCGGGAATCCCGAAACCGGCGACCTGGTCGTGGACCAGTCGACGCTCGATACGCGCCTCGCGCCGTCCGGTGCGCCCTCAGGCGACTGTGCCCACGGCCACCGGCACCCGGCACCGGGCACCGGGCACCGGGCACCGGGCACCGGGCACCCAGCAGGGTCAGTCGGTCAGGGCGCTGAACAGCATGTTCAGGCCCTCTGCCATGGTGGGATGGGTGATGATCGAGTCCCTGAGCAGCGTGTACGGTGCGCCCGTGAGCATGGCGGTCTGCACCACGGTCAGCACCTCCGAGGCGTCCGGGCCGAGCAGGGCGACGCCCAGGATGCGGTCGCTGTCCCGGTCGACGACGGCCTTCCAGACACCCCGGGTGTCCCGCAGCGTGCGAGCGCGTGGAACGGCGGCGACCGGCATGCGCGCGACGCGCACGTCGTGGCCCGCTGCCCGGGCCTCGGTCTCGGTCATGCCGACCCGGGCCAGTTCAGGGGTGGTGAAGACGTTCCAGGGCACCAGCCGCCCCGTGGTCCGCCGGTCGGCGCCGGTGATGTTCGCCTTCACGATGCGGTAGTCGTCGAGGGAGACGTGCGTGAACTGAGGGCTGCCTGCGACGTCGCCCACCGCCCACGTGCGCGGCGCCGATGTCGCCAGCCGGTCGTCGACCTTCACGAACCCGCGAGCGTCCGTGCGCACGCCTGCCGCGTCGAGGTCGAGTTCGCTGGTCACCGGCTCCCGGCCGACGGCCACCAGCACGTCCGTGCCGGTCACCTCCGTCCCATCGCTCATCCGTACGGTCACGCCGGACGGGCCGCTCGAGACCTCGGTGATGATGACGCGCGTGTGAAGTCGAACGCCGGCATCCGCGAGAAACCCTGCCACCGTCTCGGAGACGTCCGGGTCCTCCCGGGGCAGCACCCGCTCACCGCGGTGCAGCATCGTGACCCGGCTGCCGAAAGCGGCGAACATGTGGGCGAACTCCAGCCCGACGGAACCACCGCCGATCACGACGAGGTGTTCGGGGATGCGGTCCAGGTGCAGGAGCGTCTCACTGGTGAGGGGAGCTGCCTCGGCGAGCCCGGGGATGTCGGGCATCGCGGGTGTCGTGCCGGTGTTGATCACCACGTCCTTGCCTCGCAGGACTCGGGTGCCTCCGTCGTTCAGTTCGACCCGCACGGTGCGTTCACCGGTGAAGCGGGCGGTTCCCAGGACGAAGTCCATACCGCTGTCGAGGAACTGTCGGTGGTTGAGGTCCACCATGCCGGCCACCACGCCGTCCTTGTGCTCACGCAGGAGTGTCAGGTCGGCCACGGGCTTGCCGGCGCGGACACCGACCTGCTCCGCCCGGCTCAGACTGTCGAGGAGCCTGGCGCTGGTCACCAGGGTTTTGGTGGGGATGCATGCCACGTTGATGCACGTACCGCCGATCATGCCGCGCTCCACCATGGCCACCCGCTCGCCGCTGCGGGCCATGTCCATGGCGAGCGTCTTGCCGCCCTTGCCACCTCCGACGACGAGCAGGTCCACGTCTTCCACGCCGGTGTCTGCCTGTGCCATGTCTCGCTCCTCCACCACGAACGCCGTACCTCCCCAGCCTCGGCCGTCCACCTCTCGACCGCATCCGCTGGACGACCGTGCCGAACCACCGCGCGCGGAAAGCGAACGCACCATCCCGTGCCTGGAAACGAGTCCCTCGGACACAGGACGTTCCTTCCCGCGGGGTGGGTCCAGCGGTCGGTCCGGTTGTCGGCGCACTGGGATCTGGACCACACGCACGGCCCGCTGCCGCGCGGCCTTCGCAGGAGGTGACAACTCGCCACTTCGAGGCATCGCTGCGGGGAGCGTCATTCGGACCCCTGCGGACGCGGCGTGCGGGGATGCCGAGCTGGAGTGCCGGGCAGGCGTACCGTGCCCGGGGACGACTGCCCCTGCGGCAGCGACTGCCGCTGACCAGCACACCTCGGCACACCTCGGAGGCGGCATCGGCGGTGAGGGCCTGATCGGTGGTCAGGCGGGGGGCAGACCGTGCTCGTCTCCTTCGTGCCGCCCGGGCAGCTGCCGCCGGTCCGGAGGTGGACGTCGGCCTGGGACAGCCTTCGCCCAGGCCGTACCGCGCGTGGAACCCGCGCAGGAAGCCCGGGCGTACCAGGCCGCGTTCCCCAGCAGACGCAGCGCGGCGGGGACGAGCACGCCGCGGACGGCGGGGGCATCGATGAGACGAATCTTCCCCGGGCGACAGTCGGCTATCGGGTGGTCGCGCCGTAGAGATGTGAGCAAGTGCAACGACGGGATCGAGTTGCCGCGCGCGTCACCGAACATGGCGCGAAATTGACATGACAGGTACATGACTGATCAAGGTTGCTCGGCGTACGATCGCATGGCCCTGGAGGGGCGGTCGACGGTGCGTCCGGCCCCACCGGACAGCTCAGCCGCTCCTTTGCGCACCCGGCGCCGCCGGGGCCGGACTCTCCCCACGGAACAGGAGCAGCAATGCCCCTCGTCACATGGATCAAGGCAGGCACGTCCGCGACCGCGCTCGTCCTCGCGATGGCAGGTGCCGCGTCCGCCGCCCCCGCCGTCGAACAGCCCGACGCCCAGGCAGCGGTGGTGACCCTTCGCTACGACGACAGTCGTGCCGCGGGCTGGGAAGCCGCCATCGCGGCCGGGGTCGCCTCGTGGAACGCCAACGTAAGCAACGTGAGGCTGGTGGAAGCGGCACCTGGCGGCGCCGCCGAGATCGTGATCGTCGCGACGACGGGCTGGCCGCAGGCCACGCTCGGCCCTGTCCGGCCCGGCCGCCAGGTCCGCGTCGAACTCGGCAGTCAGGCCGTGAGCGACGGTTACAACAAGACCCGGATCGCCGCCCACGAACTGGGGCACAGCCTCGGTCTGCGGGACACCAAGCCCGGCCCGTGCTCTCAGCTGATGTCGGGCTCCAGTGCCGGCACGTCCTGCACCAGCGCCGTCCCCAACGCGACCGAACGGTCCCGCGTGCAGTCCTACTACGCGAGCGTCTTCGCCGCCCCTGTCGTCACCGACGGCCGGACCCTGGTCGACGCGCCCTGACTGATTCGGCCGCGACTCGACATTCGGACGGGCCGGCCCGGTGGCCGCGCCGCTGGTTCCGTCGGCGGTAGCGGCCGTTCTCCTCCTCACGGCCGGAGCCCTGTTCCGGCGGTGGATTCGTGCCAGGTGCTGCCGAAACTGCTCAGGTTCGGCAGCACCCCGCTGTCGTCGGCGCTGTGGTTGAACGCTCCGTCGGAAAACTACGGGCCCCACCTCACCGCTTCAACGGGGCGCGGACGGTACGGACGCTCAGGCGTCGAGGTTCTGACGGTTGGCGAGCAACGCGACGAAGACTTCCATGAGGTCCATGTCTTGATCACTTCGCGCGGAATTCGCCGCACCCTGGTCCACCAGAAGGAATGCCACCTGGTCCGCAAGACGTGGAACCGGTGAGCGCAGAGCGCAGGTGTTTCAGGGGCGTCCTGTCCGACGGCCTTCCGAGCGGGGACTCTCCGACGCCACGCCACAGAAACGGACCGCAGCACGTGATCAAGTACGAAGAGACACATCTCGTTGCCCCGGGAAGGGGAAGCACAATGGAATACAGCTGATGCCGCCGGCTCTCGCGCCCGCCCATGTGGGCGGCTTCCCATAGGCCGGGAAGCCGTGTGACCTCTGGCGGCGTGACACGGAGATGTGATGGCGAACCGCGTATACACCATCGGGCACTCGACCCGTGCCTTCGACGAGGTCCTGTCGATGCTGCGGGAACATGAGATCTCCCACCTGGTGGATGTCCGTTCCTTTCCGGCATCGCGCACGTTCCCGCAGTGGAATCAGGACGCGATCGTCGACGCTCTCCCCCCTGCCATCCAGTACCGGTGGATCCGGGAGCTGGGCGGCAGACGGCACACCCCCAAAGGCGTCGAGAGCGTCAACACGGCGTGGCGGGTAAAGGCGTTCCGGGACTATGCCGATCACATGATGAGCAGCGAGTTCGAGAAGGGGCTGGGTGAGCTGCTCGACCTCGCCGCGCACGGGCGGCCGGTGATCATGTGCAGTGAGGCGGTGCCGTGGCGCTGCCACCGCAGACTGATCACTGACGCGCTGATCGTCGCCGGTACGGACGTCGTCCACATCATGTCGGCCACAGTGGCGAAACCGGCGTCCTTGAACGAGAACGCGGTCGTCCACGACGGCCGCATCACCTACCCTGCGCCCTGAGGTGCGTGAGATGAGTACGGATATCGTCGCGGAGGTCCGCGAGGCAGTGGCGGCCATCCCGTCAGGAAGCGTCGCTTCCTACGGCGACATCGCGGAATGGATCGGAACGGGCCCTCGGCAGGTGGGGCGGGCGATGGGTCTGCTCGACGAAGGCGTGCCCTGGTGGCGCGTGGTCCATGCCGACGGTACGCCCGCGACGTGCCACCAGGGTCAGGCACCCCGGCTGCTGGCCGAGGAGGGGACGCCGATGCGCGGCGCACGAGTGGACATGCGACGCGCACGGCATCGCGGGAGGGGACCTCTCCCGCCATCGTCGTAGCGCCCATGGTCGTGGTTCGTCCGAACCGCCGATCGGAGCAACGGTCGATCCGGCCGGTGGAGGGCCCTCCACACCCCGCTTACGTTCGCAGACATGACGAACGCATCGACCGACCGCGCGTCCGCGCCCAGCCGCCGCGCCGCCCTGACCGGCCTGATAGGCGGGGCCGGGGCGGCCGTCCTTGCCGGTTGCGCCGCCCCGGAGGGGGTGAGGCCCGCGGCCGCGCCCGGCCGTGGCGGCAACCCCCGGCCCACTGCTCCCGACGGCACCCCGACCCCCGGGGTAATGACCCTGTTCGACGACCCCGCCTTCAACTTCAACGGCCTCCTGGCGCTCGGCGGAGCCGGCTCCGGCAGCGCCGAGGTGGGCGAGGTCCTCACCGCCGTGAACGCCATCAACCGGGCCGGCCTCTCCTCGCAGGCGTACGTCCGGACGTTCCGTGAGCTCGGCGACCGTCTCATGGTCCCGCCCCCGGGCAGCAGGCCCGACGACGCCACCAGGCGCTCCCGCGCGCTGCGCGCCGCCCAGTACTACGGCCAGGCCCTGTTCTTCGTCCTCGGTTCGGACGCCCCGGGCAGCGAGGAGGACCTGTACCGGGCGGGCCGGCGGGCTTGGGAGCGGTTCTGCGACCTGTGCGACCCGGAACCGGTGCGCGCGCAGGTCCCGTACGGCGACACCACCCTGCCGGTGTGGTTCTTCCGGCCGGAGCCCTCCGACCACTGCCGCCCGACCGTCATCCTCACCAACGGCAGCGACGGCCAGAACGTCGACATGTGGACCTATGGCGTCGCCGCCGCCCTGGAGCGCGGCTGGAACGCCTTGGTCTACGACGGCCCCGGACAGGGGCAGCTGCTCTTCGTGGACCAGATGGTCTTCACACCCACCTGGGAGAAGGTCGTCTCCCCGCTGATCGACTGGCTGGAGACGCGGCCCGACGTGGAGACCCGGCGGATCGCGCTCACCGGCCTGAGCATGGGCGGCGACCTGGCGCCCCGGGCCGCCGCCTTCGAGGACCGCATCGCCGCGCTGGTCGCCATGCCGGGCTGTGTCGATCCGTGGCTGGGCTTCCCCGCGGAACTGCGGGAGATCCTCACCCCGGACAAGGAGGAGACCAACCGGATCTGGAACGAGGAGGTCGTCCCCGAGCTGACCCCGGACGAGGCGGCCACGCTGCGGAAACGCTTCGAACCGTTCTCCGTGGAGGCGATGCTCGCTGCCCGCCGGGACCGGACCTTCACCGACTTCTGGACACCTGCCCGCCGGATCACCTCACTGGACATCACCGACGTCGTCCCGCGCATCACCATGCCGACGCTCGTCCTCGACTACGACGACGAGCAGTTCTACCCCGGCCAGCCCCGGCAGATGTACGACGCCCTGGGCGGACCCAAGGACTACCTGAAGCTCACCGCTGCCGAGGGCGCCCAGCTCCACTGCTCCCCCATGGCACCCCAACTGCACTGCGAAGTCGTCTTCGACTGGCTTCAGCAGGTGCTCTGACCCCTCACCCGACGCACCCGGCCCCGCCCACGGCGGTGCGGGCGCGGGCCGGACGGGACGTGCGCATCCGGTCCGTCAGCGGGGTGAGGGCGCCGTGCCGCGGGCCAGCGCGATCGCCCCCGACAACCGCTCCCCCGCCTCGTACACCATGTAGGGCACGCCGCCGTCCGTACCGAACGAGGGTGAGGCCGCGCGTCCGTTCTCCGGCGCCGCGCCGCCCGAGGCGTAGAACACGCCGAGGTGGTCGCGGCGGGAGAAGTCGTTGCCCACCTCGGTGATCAGGATGTCGCCGCCGCTGCCCTTGTCGGTGTTGTAGACGACGTACGCGCTGCCGCCGCGGGTGAGCAGGTGCGGACCGCCGACGTTCACCGCGCCGACCGCGGCGTGGTCGATCAGGGGCCGGTCGGAGAACTCCCAGGTGCGGCCGTCCGGTGACCAGCCCCAGCCGATGTCCCGGTGGTCGGAGGTGGTGTTCCACATGAACAGCATCACGTAGCGGGCACCGCGCGCGGGCAGGTCGTGCCGGAAGACCCGGGCGTAGGAGGTCTCGGTGGTGCCCGCCGGCATCATCGACGTGCTGAGGACGGTCTTGTCGTAGGTGAAGTGCACGCCGTCCTTGGAGCGGGCGAGGCGGGTGGTGGTGTTCTCGCCGTGGAAGTACAGCCACAGCTCACGGACGTCGGTGTTCCACAGCACGTGCGGTGAGGAGACGTGGCTGACCTTGTAGTGCGGGGACCAGTCGTTGCTCACGATCGGGTTGCCCGGGTACTCCGTGAACGGGCCCTCCAGCGAGTCGCCGTGGGCGAGGCAGATGCCGCCCGGCGCGTCGTGCGGGGCGTAGTACAGGTAGTAGCGGCCGAGCGGGGCGCTCAGCTTGTCGTAGACCCCCCTCACGCACGGGAAGATGATCTCCCCGGTGGGGTTGTAGGAGAGCCGTCCAGGGGTGAGCAAGGTTCGGACGTGGCGGTAGTCGGGGAAGCCGCCTGGGGCGGCGGTGGCCGGGCGGGCGCCCTGCGCGCCGAAGGCGAACACGGCGCCGCCGGCGGTGGCGGTGCGCAGGAAGGTGCGGCGGTCGAACGTCATGAGGTCACGGCTCCTTCGGACGGGGGGCGGGGTGCGGATCGTGCGCGGCTCACAGCTGGGTGGTGGCGGTGACGATCAGACCGCCGAGGGCGACGCACCACACGTAGGGCAGGGTGCGGAGCATCACCTGTTGGGGGCCGACGCCCGCGTACTGCGCCGCCCACACGGTCTGGGTGCTCGTCGGGTCGCTGACGCCGAACACCTGGTTGTAGGAGGCGGTCAGGCCGAGCACGGCCACGGCCGGGTAGATGCCGGCGGCGATGAGGACCCCGGCGATCCCCGCGCCGAGGCCGTACACGTTGAGCGGCCCGCGGTACAGGCACAGCGGCACCAGCAGCGTGAACACGAGGACGAAGACGACGGGGTTGCCCGGTGCGACGGCTTCGACGAGCGGGTTCAGCGCCTCGACGGCGCCGGGGAGCTTCACCGCCGCGAGCAGGACACCGATCGCGACGAAGAGCGCGATGGGCGGGGCGGCGACCTCGAATCCCCCGTAAAGGGTGCGCAGGAGCCGCTTGTTGAGGTGTCCGGGACGGGTCGTGGTCAGCAGGGCCCACAGCACACCGGCGAGCATCGACGGGATGACGGCCACGTCGAAGCCGAGCGCGAGGACCAGCGGCACGAGGGGGGGCGAGCAGCGCGTACCAGGGGGCGTCGCCCATCCGGCGGGCGCGGGCGCGCCGCCGCTCGCGGGGGCTTCCGCCGCCGGTGCGCTCGGCGGCCGACGTGAGCGACCAGGCGTGTTCGACGCCCTTGCGGCGGGACTCCACGAGCACGAACAGCACCGCGAAGAAGGCCGCGAACGGGAACAGCTTGAGCATGTAACTCTTCACCGTGTCGATGGGCAGTTCCAGCGCGGTGGAGAAAAACTGCCAGACGGGCAGTTCGAAGGGCATACCGGCGGCGATGCCCATGAGGATCGTGCCGGCGGCGGTGGTCTTCGGGATGCCCACCGCGATCATCGCGGGGATGCCGATGATGCCCGCCATCATCGCCGCGGGCGCGGAGCCGGTGACGGTGCCGACGAGGGCGGAGACCGTGAGGACACCCAGGGCGACGACCGTGGGGCGGTCGCCGCCGAACTCGACGATCTTGCGGACCAGGGTGCCCGCGATGCCGGTCTCCTCCATCAGCTTCCCCAGCCAGGAGCCGATCAGCACGGCCAGCATGGTCGCGGCGAGGGCCGGGGCACCTTCCTGGAGGACCGTGTCGAGGATGCTGTTCTCCCCGGTGAGCGGCGCCCCGGCGGCGACCGCGATGGCGACGCCGAGGAGGACCAGCGCGAAGGCGGTGGGGAGCACGCGGGCCAGCATGAGCCCGACCCCGGCGAGCATGAGCAGCAGGATGACTATTCCCATGGCGGGCCTCAGTCCTCTCGGAGGGCCTGGACCGCGCCCATCAGCGCGGCGGTGAGCAGGAGCGGGGTGCGGCGCAGGCCGCAGACGGCGCCCGCGTAGGCGTGCGCGACGAGTTCGCCGGCCCCGGCGACGTGCCCGGGAACGCGCAGCGGGCCGATCCGCAGGGCGGTGTGCCCGAGCCGGTCGCGCAGCGCACGGCGCGCGACGGTGTCCTCGTGCAGCAGGCAGTGGGCCCGCTCGTGGGCGAGGGCCGCGGCCCGCAGGGAGCCGGCGGGGTACAGGTCCCGCCAGCCGAGGAGGTCCACCAGGTGCTCGCCGAGGGCGAGGGTGTCGGTGAACAGTTCGACGGTGGGCACGGGCCGGGAGCGGTACCGGGCCAGGAGCAGCCGGTCCGCGCCGCCGGTGGTCTCGACGACGCGCGTCCCCGGGGCGCCCGGACCGGTGTCGTCCGGTGCGCCGGCGGCCAGCTCGGTGCCGAACTCCGCCGCCGTCCGGGCCCATGCGCGCAGCAGTGTCTCGCCGCGCGTCTCGTGCCCCGGAGTGTTGGCGAGCAGCCGTACGCCGAACTCCGTGTCGTCCGAAGCCGCGAGGTGCGCGCAGGCGGTGCGCAGCTCCTCCCGGCGGGCCGGGGGCAGGGTGTCGAGCGGGGAGCCGGCCGGGGCCGGTACCTGGGGTGCGCGGGTGCTCATGTGCGTACCTCCAGGACCGCGACGACCGGCTCGTCGGCGGCGCGGGACCGCAGTTCGCTACGGGCGAGGGCCAGCAGCGGTCCCGCCTCCAGGACGCCGGAGAGGTCGGCGATGCGGGAACCGAACAACAGCCGCAGCGCCGGGGCCCGCACTCCCCCGTCGCCGTAGGAGGTGGTGTCGCGCACCAGACCGGCCAGGAGTTCCGGTGCTTCGCCGACGGTGGTCGGGGCGACCGTGGCGTCGGCCGCGTGCAGCCGCACCACGCCGTCGGCGTCCAGCACCCGCACCGGGTGCCGGGCCTTGCGGAAGCGGCGGCGTCGGACGGTGCCGTACACGGTGTGTGCGGGCGTGGCGGCGAGCACCTCGACGGCGGCGGGATCGGCGCGCAGGCTCGCGGCGGCCAGCTCGAGCCGCTCGGCGTCGTCGGCGCGGTGTGCCAGGCCCTGGGTGCGCAGTTCGGTGGCTCCGGTGGCGACGGCCCGCACGGTGTTGGTCTGCGGGTCGACGGTGACCTCCACCTCCACGGCGGCGGGATCGGCGCCCTGGGCGACGACGGCGGCCTCGGCCTCGGCACGCACGCCGAGGATCTGCTCCTGGGTCGCGCCGGGGACGATCCGCTCGATCTGCTCGCGGACGAGAGCGAGGGCCACCCCGATGGGGCTGATGACCTCGTTGTGCCGGGCGATGCGGCCGGGCAGACCGGTGTCCGCGGCCAGGTGCGGGGTGACCGAGGCGGCGCCGCCTCCCCCGCCGACCAGTACGGCGGTGTCCCGGTCGAGTCCGTAGTCGCCCATCATCGCCTCGGTGACCTCCCGGACCTGCCGTACGCCCGCGTCGAGGAACCGGGCGGCGGCCCCCTCGACGTCGGTGCCGAGGGCGTCCGCGAGCGACTGGAGGGCGGCGCGGGCGACTTCGGGGTCGCAGGCGGCGAAGTCGCCGGCGGGGACCCGGCCCAGGGCGTTGGCCGCGCAGGTCAGGGTGAGGGCGAAGCGTCCGCCGGCCGCCTCGACGACCACGTAGTCGTCCGGGTCGCCGTCGAGGGGGGACACGGTGGCCAGGGTGGCGCCGGCCAGGTCGTCCAGGGTGGCGAAGCAGGCGTACGGCAGGCCGGCGATGTGGGCGCTGCGCGGCCCGACGGCATGCAGGCGGCCGTCCGCGACCCGGGCCATGGAGCCGCCTCCGACGCCGACGGTGCGCACGTCGAGTGCGGACAGGTACGACGGTCTGCCGAGGATCGTGGCGTGCCGTACGGCGACCTTGCCGCGGCGGACGACGCTGATGTCCGTCGAGGTGCCTCCGGTCTCCAGGAAGACGCCGTCACTGACCCGTTCCCGCATCAGCGCGCCGGCCACCCCGGCCGCGGGGCCCGACAGCACGGTGAGCAGGGGGCGCCGGCGCATCTCGTCCAGCGACATCACGCCCCCGTCGCAGCGCATCACCATCAGCGGCGCCGTCACCCCTGCGGCCGTGATGCCGCGGTCCACCAGGTCGGCGGTGGCGAGCATCCTCGGCAGGATGGCCGCGTTGACCACGGCGGTCCTGGTCCGCTTGCGCAGCCCGTACAGGGAGGTGATCTCGTGCGCGGCGGTCACCGGCAGCCCTCGCTCGCGTGCCACGTCCCGCACGGCGCGCTCGCCGTCCGGGTCGTCGACGCCGAACGGCTCGGTGGCGACCAGCACTTCGGCCCCCGCGGAGACCACCGTGTCGACGGCCGTGCGGACCGCCGCGGTGTCGTCGGGGTCGGCGACGTGGGCGTAGTGCAGCGGGAGGGATTTGCCCGGGGTGAGTTCGAGGGAGGCGAGCCCGGCGAGCCGCCGGGTGGGCAGGGCGCCAGGACCGGAGCCGATCCCGATGAGGCCCACGGGTGCGACGTCGCCCTCCAGAAGCGCGTTGGTCGCCTGGGTCGTGCCATGGGCGAGGAACGCGACGTCCTCGGGGGTGCGGCCGACGTCCTTCAGCAGCCGGTCGAGTGCCTCGACGATGCCGTGGGCGACACCGTCCTCGTGGTGGTGGGTGGTGGGAACCTTCACCTGGGCCACCAGAGCCAGGGTTACGGAGTCGACGGCCACGGCGTCGGTGAAGGTTCCTCCGACGTCGATGCCGACGCGGATGCGGTGCGGGTGCGGGGTCGGGTCCGGGGTCGGGGTCGAGCTCGGGGCTGGGGTCGGGCTCGGGGTTGGGGTCGAGCTCGGGGCTGGGGTCGAGCTCGGGGCTGGGGTCGGGCTCGGGGTTGGGGTCGGGCTCGGGATTGGGGTCGGGCTCGGGGTTGGGGTCGGGGCCATGGGAAAACACCTCCTTGTGTTCGTGCGCACGGCAACGGACGGTGCGGCGGGCGGGCGCGGCTCCGGAGCCGTACCGCCCCGGAGCCCGGCGGGCGGGTGCGAGGGCTCAGTAGCCGCGTACGTCGGGCCAGTGGCGCTGCACGCCGGCCCGGTCCAGCACGCGGGTGAACTCCTCCAGCCGCTTGTCCTCCTCCTGGACCTGGTGTGGGCGGACGCCCTCCTCCAGGCAGTGCGCGGCGAGCGCGCCGGCGACCTCGCCGATGTTCCATTCGACCGGGTGGAGGCGGTAGCAGCCGTTGGTGATGTGGGTGGTGCCGATGTTCTTGCCGGCGGGCAGCAGGTTGCGCATGCGGCGGGGCAGCAGTGCGCCGAGGGGGATCTCGAACGGCACCGAACCGATGTCGATGTAGTTGTCGCCGCCGGTGGAGGGGTGCAGGTCGATGCGGTAGCCGCCGACACCCACGGAGTCACGATGACGGGTGCCCCCGTACGGGCCGACGAGGTCGATGGCGACGTCGTGCTCGGTGACGGTGGTGACGGCCTTGATACGGCGGGACTCACGGACGTAGGGCGCCTTGGCGAGACCGTCGGCGGTGCCGGTGACGTCGGGACGCAGCCGCAGGCCGGGGAAGCCGGTGCCTCCGTCGGTCCTGGGTGCCTCGGTCTGGAGCCAGTACAGGACGGACAGGGAGAGCCGCCGGGCTTCCGCCACGGCAGCGCGTGACGTCTCCTCGCCGGCGCCGATCAGCGGCTTGAGCCAGTAGTCGTTCAGTGGCCAGTTGACGAGCGTGATGTCGGAGTCGAAGGCGCCGGGGCGGTGCAGGGCGCGGGCCAGGATGCGGCGGAAGCCCCACAGTTCCTTGTCGCCGGCGTCGGCGCTCTGGTCGGCGTCCACGCGCAGGGGGTCCACGTCCGGGTTGGGTACGAAGGTGCGCGGCACCGGGTCGAGGGAGCGGGGGTCCGGGGCGAGGAAGCCGAGGAGCGGGCCCGGCCAGAAGTCGGGCCGGTAGGAACGCCAGAAGCCGTAGTCGGCGGGGCGGTCGATGGTGTGGTCCTCGCCCTCGTGGTGGGAGAGCGCGAAACAGACGGTGATGCCCTGCTGGTTGAGCGGGTCGGCGGTGTCGGGGGCGTGCGGCTCGTCGTACTCGGAACGGGCCTCGGCGCCCACGGCGTGCTCTGCGTCTGCGAGTTCGAGCAGTTCGCCGGTCTCCGTGGCATCCAGGACGTAGGGGGCGGCGACGGTGTGCCTGGATCCGTCGCGGACGTCCTCCACGGTGACGGCGCGCAGGACGTCGCCGTCGGTGTCGGCGGCGACCGGCCGGGTGTGGGTCAGCACGGTGAGCCGGCCGGCCGCGATGTGCGGGGCGAGCATCGACTCCAGGACGGTCAGGGCCACTCGCGGTTCGTGGCAGAGCTTGCTGACCCGGCCGGCGCCGGGGTTGAGGTGGGGCAGGTCCCGGGCCTCGGCGCGCAGCGGGTACCACTGCCGGTAGTACGCGCGGATCCCCTCGCGTAGCTCCCGGTAGGCGGCCGTGACACCGAACTGCTCGACCCACGGGTGCTCGTCCGGGGGGACGGCCTGCGCGGTGAGCTGTCCGCCGATCCAGTCGCTCTCCTCGGTGAGGAGGACGGTGCGTCCGGCGCGGCAGGCGGCCAGCGCGGCGGCGACGCCGCCCGTACCGCCGCCGGTGACGAGGACGTCGGTGTCGGTGGGGGTTCCGGTGGGGATGGGCATACGGTGCTGGCTCCTCGCGGGGTGAACGGCGTGGGGTGGGACGCCGTGGGGCGGGTGTGGTTGGGGGGCGGTGGGACGGGCCGGGGGTGAAATGGGCAGCGGTGGTCCGTCGGTGGCGTGGCGACGGTTTCGTCGGGGCGGGGAAGGTTCGCCGTCGGCCTAGCGGGGTGGCGTCAAGGGGTGAGGTGGGCGGGCGCGTCGGGCGGAGGGGCCGGTCCGATGGTCGGCGCGGGCCGTCGTCCGCCGGCCTCCGGGTTCTAGCGGGGTGCTCGGCCGGGTGGCGGGGCGGTGGTGGGTCCGGGCCGGAACGCACAGGCCACCAAGGGCTCTTCGTGCTCCAGTCCGGACATCTGGGCGATGAGCAGGCGGACCGCGGCCGCACCCAGATCGGCACGGGGTACATCGAAGCCTGTCGGTGACTGGGCGGTGGCCAGATCGGCGGGCGGGGACCCGAGCAGGGCCAGGGACAGGTCTCCGGGAACGTCGAGACCGGCCTCGGTGACGGCGGCCTGCAGCGCTCGCCAGACCGCTCCGCTGTCCGTCTCCTCCGTGATGAAGGCGGTGACGCCTTCGTCCAACCGCGTGCGCACCCACTCGGGCGTGATGTCGACCTCGGGGTGCGAGGTGCGCACCACGACGGCCGGGTCGTCGGCACGATCCTGGTGGCCGTACCGCGCGAGCCCGACGCGGAAACCTCGCTCACGGTCGGTGGACGCCAGGGCGTCGTCGTCCTCGCGAACGAACAGGACGCGGGTGTGGCCCAGTTCGGTGAGATGCCGGACGACTTGGGCGGACGCGGCGACATAGTCGGCACCGACCCAGGCGAGTCCCTGCGGCTCGTCACGGCGGCCGATGTGCACGGCCGGGTAGCCGTCGGCGACGAGCTTGCCCAGCTGGTCGTCGGGGACGTGCCGGCCGAGGAAGAGGCATCCGTCCGCGAGCCGCACCCGGTCCAGCGCTCCCGGCTCGTGCGCCTGGGCGCCCCCGGAGCTGGAGCCGGTGAACAGCACCAGGTCGTACCCCTGGGCGGCCGCCTCCTGCTCCACACCGACCAGGAACGGGTAGTAGGAGTGTTCCACCGCGGTCGGGAAGGTCGCGGTGAAGCTGAACACGCCCAGCAGGTTGTTGCGGGCCGCCGCGAGCCGCCGGGCCGCGGGGTCGGGCACGTAGCCCAGTTCCCGCGCTGCGGCCAACACCCGGGCGCGGGTGTCCTCGTGCAGGGCGATGCCCTGCTTGTTCCCGCCGAGCACCAGCGACACCGTCGTCTGGGACACGCCGGCGAGCCGGGCCACCTCCGCCTGACGGGGCCGGCCACGACGCTGCCGTGACGGCACCTTTTCAGCCATGCTCAAACCTCCGGACGGCCCGCGACTAATGCGCATTAGCGGGGTGTCGGGCGGAAGCCCGGGTGCGCTAATGCGGATGAGTGAGCAACAGTGCTCCCGCCCGGCAGGACGGTCAAGGCACCCGGGACGACTAATAACCGACTAATATTTCGCGCCCTCGTCACACCGCCGCGGGCAGCGGAGTTCCCGTCTGTGCGGCCAGGGCAGCGAGCAGCCAGTCGTGGGCGGTGCCGGGTGTCGGTTCGGGGCGTCGGCCCGGCTCGGTGACGACCTCGGCCACCAGGCTCCAGTACCGGTCGATCCGTGGGTCGCCCGCGAGCTGCCCGGCCAGTCGGCGCCGGAACTCCGCGCTGTCCCGGACGCCGTACGCGCGTGTGTACGCGTCGACGAAGCTGTCCAGGGCCTCGCCGGGTCGCGGGCCCCGCTCCCGCCGTAGCTGTACACCCGCCAGCTCGTACGACTTCGCCAGCCCCGCGTACAGCAGAGTGGACTCCCGGGCGCCGGCGGCCCGGTGCGCCGCCGGCTGGGGCTGGACAGCGCCCGGACACGGCGCGAGCGTCAGGGCGTTGAGGCGGGCGAAGGCCAGGACCTGCGCCGGAGCGGGGTCCTGCGGCGGCTGTGGCACCGCGATGTCCAGGAACGCGTCGACCGACCGGCGGGGCATCCGCGGCGGAAGCCAGCCGCGCCAGAACCGGACGAGCGGGGCCGTGCCGGGCGGGACGGACAGGCGCCCGATCAGCCGCAACCGGTCGGCCCTGTCCCTGGGGGCCGACTCCTGCACCAGACGCAGCGCCGCCTCCCTCCAGCGCAACGCCTCCATCTCGCTGCCGAGTTCACGCAGCCGTCCGGCGACCGCATCCTCCAACGCGCCGCCTTGCGGCCCGCTCTCGCCGCCGGCCGCGTCCTCCTCGTCGAGGACCCGGCGCGCTTCGGGGACCGAGAGGCCGAGCGCGCGGAGCGAGCGGATCAGGCGCAGCCTGTCGAGTGCGTCCGAGCCGTAGCGCCGGTGCCCGCCGGCCGTGCGAGCTGCTTCGGGCAGCAGACCGCGGTCGGAGTAGAAGCGGACGGTCTTGACGGTGACACCCGCCCGCGCGGCCAACTCCCCGATACCCCACAAACCGTCGTAGGACGTGAGCACTTGAACCTCCCTCAAGGGGAGTTCCTACGGTACCTGCGGCCGCGGGCCGGTCATCGGGCCGGCGATCCGGGGCCGGTTCCGTCGAGTCTCGAAGGAGAGGTCATGACCGCTTTCATCCTGGTGTCGGGCATGTTCACCGGCACCCATGTCTGGCACGACACAGTCACCCGGCTGGCCGCGGCGGGCGCTGAGGCGCACGCAGTACCCCTGACCGGGCTCGAGCCCCCGCACCGCCCGCCGTGCGACGGCATCGACTTGGAGACCCACATCGCGGATGTCGTCGCGGTGATCGACTCCGTCGGCGCCACCGGCCGGCGGATCGTGTTGGTCGGTCACGACTACGGCATCCATCCCGCGCTCGGCGCGGCCGACCGCAGGGCCGGACGCGTCGACCGGATCGTCTACTTGGACTCAGGGATGCCCAGGGACGGCGTTCCCGCCCCTGGCCTCGGTGCCCGACCAGCAGCTGCGTGGACGGCTGGCCGGAAGCAGCGGCGACCGGAACTCCGAAGACGCGCTGCCGCCCCCGGCCACACACGAGGGCTGGCGCCGGTGGGGCAGTACCGAGGGCGTGCCCGGCCCGGCGCTGGACCGGCTCACGGCCATGGCCGCGCCGCAGCCGACGGGCACGCTGCTGCAGCCTCTCCGGCTGACCGGCGCGGTGGACTCGGTGCCCATCTCGGGCGTGTTGTGCATCGGCAACGGGGCGAGCATCGAGATGGTCCAGATGAGGGTGAATCACGGGGATCCCGCTCTGGGGGCCTTGGTCGATCCCCAGGTGACCTTCTTCGAACTGGCCACCGGTCACTGGCCGATGCTCTCCCTGCCCGCCGAGTTGACGGACGTGCTGCTGCGGGCCGCGGCCGGTGAGGGACACCTTCTGGTGCCCGCCGACGCCACTGATACGCCCGCACACCTACGCCCCTTCGTGCTGGACGTCCCCGACGCCCGGCGGGAGCGGCACGGCGACGTCGACCTGTACCTGCCCGACGCCGACGCGCCGCGTCCCGCGGTGCTGTTCGTGCACGGCGGCCCGGTCCCCGCCGACGCGCGCCCCACGCCGAGGGACTGGCCGACCCTGCGGGGGTACGCCCGCTGCGCCGCGGCGGGCGGCGCGGTGGCCGCCGTCGTCGACCACCGTCTGCACGACGTGGACGACTACGAGCGCGCGGCCGGCGACGTCGCCGCCGCCATGGAACTGGTCCGGGCCGACCCCCGTGTCGACGCGGACCGTGGTGCGCTGTGGTTCTTCTCCGGCGGAGGTCCGATCGCGGCCGACTGGCTGGACGCGCCTCCGCCCTGGCTGCGCTGCCTGGCAGCCACCTACCCGATCCTCGGGCCCTTGCCCAACTGGGGCCTGACCAGTGGCCGTTTCCACCCGGCACGCGCGGTGGCGAACGCCGGTACCCTGCCCGTCGTCCTCACCCGCGTGGGGCTGGAGATGCCCGCGATCGCCGCCACCGTCGAGGAGTTCCTCGCTGCGGCCGAGGACTGCGGGGCGGACGTGGAGGTGGTCGACGTGCCCCACGGCCACCACGCCTTCGAGACCGTCGACCCCACCGACGAGTCCCGCGACGCGATACACCGCGCGATGCGGGCCGTCCTGGGCCACCTGAACCGACCGGACACGCGCCGGCCGCACGACTGACCTCCCCACGGCCAGGGCTGGCCTTCCGCGTACCAGGGGCCCACCGAGTACACCGGTGACGGTGCGGGCCGCCCGACGACCACGGCCCACAGCGGACCGCCCGGTCGGCCCCAGGTGCGGGGGCGACCGTAGCCGTCGCCCCAGTCAGGGCGACCGTAGCCATCGACCCCGTCACGGCGGAGGAGGGAGGATGCCGCACAGGGCGTCGAGTGCTGCTCCGAGACGGTGGTCGGGGGGTGCGGCGTAGCCGACGACCAGGCCGTCGTGGGCGGGCATGGTGGCGGCCGGGTGCCGGAATGCGGCGAGCGGGTCCACCGCGATGCGTTGCCGGGCGGCGGCACGCGTCACGGACCGTTCGGTGCCGGGTGGCAGGTTGAGGACCGCGTGCAGTCCGGCGGCGATGCCGGTCGGGGTGATGTGCGGTGCTCGGCGGGCGAGGAGCGCGACCAGGCGGTCCCTTCGGTGGCGGTAGCGCTGCCGGGTCCGGCGGATGTGACGGTCGTAGTGTCCCGATCCGATGAAGTCGGCGAGGGTCAGCTGGTCCGTGACCCCTGCCCAGGCCTCACGCTCGCCCTTGGCGCGCAGCACGGGCTCGACCAGGTGGTCCGGGAGGACCATCCAGCCCAGTCGCAGGGCCGGGGAGAGGCTCTTGCTGAGCGAACCCAGATAGATGACGTGCTGCGGGTCGAGTCCCTGGACGGCGCCCACCGGCTCCCGGTCGTAGCGGAACTCCCCGTCGTAGTCGTCCTCCACCACCACTCCCCCGGTGGCGCGTGCCCAGTCCACCGCGGCGGCCCGTCGCCGGGGGTGGAGGGCCCCTCCGGTGGGGAACTGGTGGGCGGGCGTGAGCAGGGCCGCCCGTACTCCGGAGTGGGCGGTCAGATCGTAGGTGTCGGCGCCGTGTTCGTCGAGCGTCAGGGGCACGGTCCGTACTCGTGCCGCTTCCGGGACTGAACGGTGGAAGGGCAGTCCGTAGGATTCCACGGCCAGAGGGCCGTGCAGGACGTCGCCGTCGAAGAGCAGGCGCAGGGCGTGCGCGACGCCGGAGCACACGATGATCGTGTCGGGGCTGGTACGTACGCCTCGGACGCGGGACAGGTATCCGGCGAGGGCCCGTCGCAGTTCGGGCCGTCCTCGGGGGTCACCGGGTCCGAATGCTTCGTGGGGTGCCGCGTTCAGGGCACGCCGGGCGGCGGCCAGCCAGGCCGTGCGGGGGAAGGAGGAGGCGTCGGGCAGGCCTTGCCGCAGGTCGTGGGCGGGTGGTCGCGGCGGGGGCGGCACGGCGTCGGGCACGCGCGGGGGTGTGGCCGGCGCAGCTCTGGGCGCGACCTGGGTTCCCGACCCCTGGCGGGCGGTCAGCCATCCTTCGGCGACGAGTTCGGCGTAGGTCTCGGCGACGGTGTTGCGGGCCAGTCCGAGGTCGGCGGCGAGGGACCGGTAAGGGGGCAGCCGGGTGCCGGGCGGCAGCCGTCCTTCTCTGATCGCCTCACGCAGCGCATGGCCGAGTACGGCGCGGCGGCTGCCGCCTTCGGCCGGGTTCCAGTTGAGGTTCAGGTGGAGGTCGCTGCCGGTGCGCCCGGCGTGATTGACCCATGAATCCGTCATGTGAATGCACCCTATGCGAGGTCAATGTGGCGCATAGCGTAGCGGTCAGAAGGACGGAGCCCGGCGCGGCGCCCGAGGGCCGGTGAGGGCCTGAGCGGGCCGCGCGGTGCCGTTCCCGGTTGTCGCACCTCCCCCACCACGCCAGAGGAGAACCTCATGTCCGAACACGCTGTGGACGCGTCCGCCCGCCCCCTTCTCGTCCGCGCCGACTCCGCCGAAACGCTGCGGGACGGGGCCACCAGCCTCATCACTCTGCTCGCCGACTCCGAGGGGACCCAAGGAGCGCTGACGGCGAACCGGGCAACTCTGCGCAGAGGGTCGCCGGGTGCCCCCGCCCACTTCCACACCAGGGCGACGGAGATGTTCTTCGTGCTCGGCGGCACCCTGCGCGTGCTGCTGGGCGACCGGATCGTCACTCTCGGGGCGGGCGACTTCGTGACGGTGCCACCGCGGCTGCCGCACGCCTTCGCTCCCGCCCGGGACGAGGAGGCGGACATCCTTGTCGCCTTCACCCCTGGTATGGGTCGCTTCGACTACTACCGCCTGCTGGAACGCGTATACCGGGGTGAGGCCACGGTCGAGGACATCAAGAAGAGTTCCGAGCGGTTCGACAACCACTACTACGCCAGCCCTCTCTGGCAGGCGGAAACAGCCGCGCCCTGACCGCTACCCGGCGGTCCGCGCCCCTGTTCAGCAGCGGCGCGTGCACGGCACACCCTCTTGAGCCGGCGGCGCGGATCCACCGGCGCCGCGATCAATGGCTTGATTTCATCTACCACCTATCAGCGGCGCCCACGAAGGATACGCATGTCCGGGCCTCGACCGCGGCCCGGGACGTTCGAGTCCGTGCAGTCCCACCACCCAAGGGAGAAGCATGCGTACCGAGATCGTTCTGTCCCAGGATGCCCCTGAGCTCGACCTCGACCTGGATCTGCGTGTCTCCGATCTGCCGGAGCAGACCGAGTCGTTCGGGCAGGGCACCTACACCTCGCCGAGCAGCTACGCGATCGGCACGCGCTGCCCCGTTTGTTGCTGACCTACTGAGGCCCTTGAGGGCTCTTCCGAGCGGGGCGGTACCGGTACCGCCCCGCTCTTCCGTACGACGGCGGCGAGGAGCACACACGTGGCGGCGGAGTCCGAAGCCCACCGGGCGTTGGCAGCATTCGAGGTACGGGAGCCCGTGCTCGTCCGTATGGCGAGCCGGCCGCGCGGCACCGTCCTGGCGGGCGTCGACGCCGCCGATCCGGTGCCCGGGGCACGGCGGCTCGCCTCTGATCCCCTGCTCGGCCAGGCGGTCCAGGTGGCGAGCGGCTCGCCGGCCCACAGTCTGGACCGTCTGACGAGCGACGAGGGCGTGGCCGCCCTGGGCCGCAAGCGGACGTTGAGCGCCGCGCGGACCCTGACGCGGTACGCCCGCCGCGCCGCGGCACGTCCGACGCCGTTCGGTCTGTTCGCTGGTGTCGGCAGGGCCCGGTTCGGGTCGGCGGCCAAGGCCGAGCCGGGTACCGGTGAGGTCGCGGTCCGGCTCGACGGGGCGTGGCTGCGGCGCCGGGTGCTGGCCTGGCTCGCCGAGCCCTCGGTACGGCGACGCGTGGACGTCGTCCTCAACGACCTGTGCTTCCTGCGGGACGGGCGGCTGCATCTGCGGACGGGCGGGCAGGAGCAGTCGGTGCGGGACAACGCGCTGGTCGGCGCCGTGCGCGAGCAGGCCCGGACCTTGGTGCCGTACGCCCGTCTGCTCACCTCGCTGGCCGAGCGCTTCCCCTCGCTGGACGTCGGGCAGCTCGACCGTCAGCTGGCGGAGCTCATGCGGCACGGCTTTCTGCTCACCTCGATCACTCCGCACCGGATCGACACCGCGCTGCTCGACGGCATCGGAGCCGTCCTCGACGGAGCGTTGCCCGATGACGCCCGTGCGCTGCGGGAGATCCGGGCCGCTTGTGCGCGGCATCAGGAGGACTCCCCCGGGCTGGGCGGCGACTCCTGGCACCGGTTGCTGGACAAGGTGCGGCGCCTCGACGTTCCCGGCGCGGACGGCGACATGCACGGCCGGCCGCCCGTGCACGTGGACCTGCGCATCCCCGGCGAGTTCGTCGTTCCGGAGACGGTCGGCCAGGAGGTGTGCCGGTACGCGGGCGCGATCTGGGCGGTCACTCCGGAGTGGACCACGCTGTCGTACATGAGGGACTACCGTGACCGTTTCATCGAGCGGTACGGCACCGCCTGCGCCGTTCCGTTGGGTGAGCTGGCGGACCCGCACCGGGGGCTGGGTCTGCCACCGGAGTACGGCTCGGAGCCCACGTACGCGCGCACCGGCCCCGGTGACGAGGCGGACGGTCCCCGGCGGGCGCTCGTCGGGGAGCTGATCCAGGAGGCCGTCCTGTCGGGCGGTGACCTGGTGCTGACCGACGAGGTCGTACGGCGTCTCGCCGAGGTCGCCCGGCACGATCCCGAGGCCGCGCCGCCACGCGGCCTCGAACTCTGCTTCCAGGTGCTCGCCGACAGCACCGCCGCCCTGGACCGCGGCGACTTCCGGCTGCTGGGCAGCCCTCACATCGGTGCCTGGGCGGCCGGCGCCACCGCAGGGCGGTTCGCGGAGACCACGGGCCTCACCGGTGAACTGTCCCGGCTGGCCACCGAGACGTCCGGCGCCTCGGACGGTGGGGTGATAGCGGCGCAGGTCGAGTTGCTGCCCCGGGAGCCACGGGGCCTCAACATCGTCCAGGTGCCCCGGCTGCTGCCGTACCGCATCCCCGTCGGTGTGCCCGACGACCGCGACGATCCCCGCTGTCTGGACTGGCGCTCGCTGCTCGTCGCCGCCGGATCCGACGGCCTGCGGCTGCTGCACCCTGAAAACGGCCGCCCGGTCCGTCCGGTGCTGCCGCACATGCTGGCCCTGGACACGCAAGCCCCGCCCGTGGCGCGGTTCCTGATGGATCTCGCGACGGCGCGACCGCGGGTGTGGTCGGGCTGGGACTGGGCGGGGCACGATGCCCTGCCGTATCTGCCGCGCGTCCGGTACGGCCGGGTGGTGGCCATGCCCAAGCGGTGGCTGCCGGGGCGCCGGCTGCGCGACGCGGCGCGGGCCAAGGGCGCCGAGGCGTGGGGAGAGGGCCTCGAGGCATGGCGCCGGCGACTCGCCGTACCGGACCGGCTGCAGATCGCGCGCAACGACCAGATGTACCCCGTCGACCTGCGCGACCGGTGGGACCAGGACCTACTGCGCGCGGAACTGACGGCACCGCACCCGCAGTTCGTACTCTACGAGGACTTGACGGCTGACGGCGTGGGGCTCGGCTGGAACAGCGGGCACAGCACGGAGATCGTGGTGCCCCTCGCGGGGGCGCGGCCGTCCGGCCGGCGTTCGGCGGCGGCCGGTGACGAGCGAGCGCGCACCGAACCGCCGGTCCGGCCCGCTCCCTCCCGGTTCCATATGCCGGGTGAGGACTGGCTGTTCGTCAAGTGGTACGCGGAGCCGTCGGCCCACGCCGCCTTGCTCGCCGATCACCTTCCCGCGGTGCTCACCGAGGTCGAGGACGACGTCGACCGCTGGTTCTTCGTCCGGTACCAGGATCCAGAACCGCATCTGCGCCTGCGCTTCCACGGCGAACCCGAAACCCTGAACGGCCGGGTGCTGCCCGCACTCAGCCGTGCGTCGCGTGTGCTCGTGGAGAGCGGGGCGCTGCGATCGATGTCCCTCGACACCTACCGGCCCGAGAGCGACCGGTACGGAGGCGAGGCCCTTCAGGAGGCCGTCGAGCGTCTCTTCCGCACGGACAGCCTGTCCGCGATCGTGCAGGTCCGTGCCGCGCGGGGCGCCGCGCGGGCGCTCCCCGCCGACGTGCTCGCCGGGCTCGGGCACGCGGTGCTTCTGGAGTCCCTCGGAGACTGGGACTGGTGCGGCTGGGTCGACCGGATGTTCACCAAGACAGCGGAACACGAGGTCTACCAGCGGCACCGGGCCCTCGCCGACCGGCTGATCCGGCCCGGGAGCGTGGTGGCGTCCGCCGCGGAAGCGCTGAGGGCGCCGGCGCTGGGCGCGCTGTGGTCCGAGGCGCCCGAGCCGCGTGCATACGGGCAGTTGATCCTGTCGGCCCCGGAGGTCGACCGCGACGAGGCCCTGCTGTCGCTGCTGCACATGCGGCACAACCGTCAGTTCGGTATCGACCGGTCGGCGGAGGCGCGCGGGTACGCGGTGCTGCGGGGCGCGGTGCGGACCCATCTCGGGCGACGGCGACACGGCGGCGGAAGCGGGAGCGCACGATGAGTGAAGCAGACGTGACCTCCGGCGGCGGAACCCGGGTCCGCCCGGACGGTGTGACAACGGTGAGAGTCCGGGAGCGTGCCGGCGCCGTGTCCGGCGAGATCCTGGACCGGCTCGCCGACCCCGCCGCCACGATCGCGGCCACGCGCATCCCCGCCGAGGCCGCTGACGACGGGCGCGCCGAACCGGTCTGGGCGGAGCTGACCCTGGGCAGCGGCACTCCCGGGCTGGCGCTCGCCTTCGCGGGAGCCGCCCGCGACGCGGCGCGGCAGGTGCCGCGCGCCCACGCGTATCTCACGGCGGGCACCCGCGTGGTGTCCGGTGGGTCCGTCGCCGCGAGCGGAATCTTCAAAGGGCCCGGTGCGCTGGGGTTCGCCGCGCTGGTCGCCCACCGCACCACCGGCGGGTACGTCTCCGCGGTGGAGCGGTTCGACGCCTACCAGCGTGATCTCGTACGGACCGTCCTGCCGCCCGTCGAGGACCGGCCGCTGCCGACCATCGGACGGTACGAGGTGGTCCGTGGTCTGACCGGCGTGGGCCGTTATCTGCTGGCGCGGGCGGAGACCTGTGAGGAGCCGCTGCGGGCGGTGCTCGGCTACCTTGTGCGCCTGTCGCTCGGCACCGTGGAGCTTCAGGGCGCGCGGGTGCCGCGCTGGTGGGCTCTGGACGCGCCCCGGATCGGCTCGGAGGCGGCGTTCCCCGGCGGTCACCTCAACCTGGGTCTGTCGCACGGCGTGGCGGGGCCGCTGGCGTTGATGGCCCTGGCTTGGGAGCAGGGTGTGCGGGTGGCGGGGCAGCGGGAGGCGATGGAGGCGACGGCCGACTTGCTGCGGACGTGGGCGGTGCCGGACCGGCACGGTCTCTTCTGGCCCGGTTACCTCTCCGTCGCCGAGTGGCGGCGTGGGCCTGCCGCCTTCGACGGAACGGCCAAGTGGCCGGGCTGGTGCTACGGGGCGCCCGGTGTGTCCCGTGCCCTGCAACTGGCCGGGCGTGCTCTCGGCCGGACGGACCTCTCGGACCTCGCCCGAGCCTCGGTGGAACGGCTGCTCGTCCTCCCCAGGTCGGACTGGGGTGTCAACGACCATGCCCTGTGCCACGGTTGGGCCGGGGCCCTGCACCAGCTCGGCCGGCTCAACGAGGAGTGGCAGGACCCGCGGATCGGCGCCCTGCGGGACGACATCGCCGCCGAACTCGTCTCCGCCTTCGATCCGGCGCTGCCGTTCGGACTGAGGTTCACGATGACGAAGGTGCCGTTCGGTTCCGACGTCTCCGGGTACTTGGACGGCGCCGCGGGCGCGGCGCTCGCCCTGGACTCGTACGCGGTGGACGGCACACCGGCCGACTGGGACATGCCGCTGCTGCTGGCCTGATGCGGGCGGTGCGGCGGGAGTGGCCGGTGCGCCGGCCGGGCTGTCCATCCGGCTGGCACCAGTACGAGGGGTGACGTGCGCCGGATGGGCGGTGACGGCCGGCTTTCCTACCCTCGGGGCATGATCACTCGTCGTTCGATGCTGTCAACTGCCGTTCTCACACTGGCTGGAACCTCCTTGGCTCGTGACGCTTCGGCTGCGCCAGGGCCGTCCAGGACGGCGCGGTCGTTGCAGCGTGACGCCGATGCGCTGCGGGATGCCGGGGTGACCGGGGTGGCGGTCCGTCTGGACACACTGCGCGAGACGGTAACGGCGCGATCCGGCGTGGCCGATCTGGTGACTCGCCGCCCGGTTCCGGACGACGGTTTCCTGCGTCTGGGCAGTACCACCAAGACGTTCGTCGCCACGGTTCTGCTCCAACTGGTCGGAGAGCGGCGGGTTTCCCTCGACCAGACGGTGGAGGAACTGCTGCCCGGGCTGGTGTCCGGCGCCGGTAACGACGGTCGGACCGTCACCGTCCGCGATCTGCTGCAGCACACCAGCGGACTGGCCGACTACGTCTACGACGTCTTCCCCGAGCAGAGCGCGCGGACCTACTACGCCAACCGGTGGCGAGCCTACGAGCCCGCGGAGTTGGTGCGCCTCGCCATGCGTCACGAACCCGATTTTCCGGCCGGCACCGGCTGGGCGTACTCCAACACCAACTACGTGCTCGCCGGGCTGATCATCGAGAGGATCACCGGCCGTACCTGGGAACGGCAGGTCACCGACCGCATCCTGCGCCCGCTCGGCCTGCGGCACACCGACACCCCCGGCACCCGGCCCTTCCTGCCGTATCCCCACGCGGCCAATTACCAGCAGTTCGCTCCGGACGGCCCGCTCGTCGACACCACACTCCCCTACCGTCCCTTCGACAGCGGGGCGGACGGTTCGATGACCGGCACGGCACGCGACCTGAACCGCTTCTTCGCCGCCCTGGCGAGCGGGCAGCTGCTGCGACCCGCCGAGCTCGCCGCCATGCGGGACACCGTACCGATGCCGCACGACGGCGGTCACCCCGTCGGCACCCGCGCCGGTCTGGGCCTGTTCCACACGCCGCTGTCCCGCGGCGGCGGATACCTGGGGCATGGGGGCAGCGGCTTCGGATATGTCGTCCAGACGGCGACCACCGTGGACGGCTGCAGTGCCGTCACCGTCTCGGCTCACAGCCGCTCCGCCGATCCGGACACCGCCGCCCGTCAGGAGCGGGCGATCCGCGACCTCGTCGACCACGCCCTGATCCGCGGAGACCGGGACCGGGAGTAGGCCCGTTACCCTCGCTGGGTGACGCAGCAACCCCTGTCCGACGCACGGAGACCGCCGAGCGGTGGGCCCAAGGCCGCCGCCCGCAACCGGGCAGCTCTCATCGCCGCCGCCCGGGAGATGTACGCGAAGCACGGGCTGGACGCCCCCCTGTCGGCCATCGCTCGTCGGGCCGGGGTCGGGCAGGGTGTCCTGTACCGGCACTTCCCCGATCGGGCCGCGCTGGCGGCCGCGGTACTGGAGGAGAACGTCCGGCAGATCGAGAGAGCGGCGCAGGAAACGGACCTGGCCGGGCTTCTCGGTGTGATCACCTGGCATCTGACCGAGTCGGCGGCCTTCATCGGCCTCCTGCACGCCCACCGGGCGGACGCCGTTCCCGCGTACGCCGTGGCGCTGTCGCAGCGGGTCGAGCGGGCCCTGCGCGCGCGGCTGCCTGAGGATCATCCGCTCGCTTCGGAGCCCGACGACCTGATGATCGCCGTCGCGATGGTGTCCGGGGCCGTCACCGGGCCCACCAGGGAGCAGCGGGAGCGCCGGGCGCGGGCGGCCTGGCGGCTGCTCGGTGTCGCGGTGGGTCCGGTACGGCCCGTCGAGGTGTGAGAAGGGAACGGCCGTCGTCAGCCGCCGTTGGACTGCCGAACCCCCTTGTCCAGTGCGTCGAAGGCGAACAGGTAGCCGCCGGCGGGGCCGCTGACGGTCATGTAGGCGCGGGTTCCGCCAGGAGTGATGGCCACGTTGGTCGCCGACTCGAGCCCCTCGGCGGCGCGGGCCGGGACTTCGACGGTCGCCAGCCGTTCGCCGTGCTTGCTGTAGACCGCCATCGCGGGCCGGCCGTGCAGACCTTGGTAGAGGTTGCCGGCCGCGTCCACCGCGATGGAGTCGGTCTGGGCGATCCCGGCGTCGACCCGGATGGCGGTGTGCCGTGAGGACACGGAGCCCTGGGTGTCGAGAAGGAGGTAGGAGACGCGGTTCCGCGTCAGCTCGCTGAACCACAGGCCGCGGTGGTCCGCGTCGAAGGAGATGCCGTTCGGCGCGGCGAGGCCGTCGGCCAGGACGGTGACGTCCTTGCCGGTGCGGTCGATCCGCACGACGCGCCCCTTCGCCTCCCCTTCGCGCATGCCGCGCGAGTCACTCACGTACAGGTGGCCCTGACGGTCGAAGGCCAGGTCGTCGGGGTTCATGGGCGCGCCGTCGACGTCGCCGGAGAAGAAGGTGCGCGGGTCACCGCCGTCCGGGTCGAGACTGACGATGTCGCCGTGCGCGAAGTCGGTCAGGTAGATGCGCCCGTCGTACGGGCTGAACTGGGCGGAGGTGTAGGCGCCGCGGTCGTCGGTGTGGACCTGTTCCGACGTCTTCTTCCGGACATCGACGCGCAGCACCTTCGGCTCGCCGGGCGGGGCGGTGACGTCGACGACGAGCAGTGTGCCGTCCTCGTCGAAGACCGGCCCCTCCAGGAGGGTCATCCCGGTCTGCTCGTGCACCTGCGTCAGTCGCATGACCTGCTGTGCGCGGATGATGCGGCCCTCTCCGGCGCTCCCTGGCTCCTTCGGGGCCCCGGCCGACTGCGTACCGCACCCTGTCAGGGCCAGTCCGATCGCGGCGAGTCCGGCGAGCGGCCGGAGCGGGATGCGTCGCATAGGTATCACTCTTTCTGTCCGAAAGTACGCGGAAGCAACCTTCCGCCAACCGGACATCACTGTCCGGTTGTTGTTACCGTAAGGCATGGCTGCTCAAGTCCCCCGGTGATGCGTCGAGTTGCGGACACAGCGGCTTCCTGGCAGACAGACCGGAAGGAACAAGGCCCCCACATGCATCATTCACAGACGCTGACGCCCGAGGCACTCGCGGAGCTGAGGGAGCGCTATCGGGCCGAACGGGAACGCCGCGTACGCCCCGACGGGCCCCGGCAGTACGTCGGCGCCGACGCCGAGTTCGGCTACTACGCCACCGACCCCTACACGGAGCCGGACGCCCGTGAGCCGATGCGGGACCGGGTGGACGTCGCGATCGTCGGCGGCGGGTTCGGCGGCATCCTCGCGGGCGCACGCCTGCGCCGGCAGGGCATCGGACGCATCCGCGTGATCGACAAGGGAGGCGACTTCGGGGGCACTTGGTACTGGAACCGCTACCCGGGCATCCACTGTGACGTCGAGTCGCACGTCTATCTGCCGATGCTCGACGAGACCGGCTACGTGCCCGAGTGGAAGTACGCGCCCGGTGAGGAGATCCGCCGGCACGCCATACGGATCGCCGAGAAGCACGACCTCTACGCCGACGCCCTGTTCTCGACGTCGGTCACCTCGCTGGCCTGGGACGACGCGTCGCAGGCGTGGACCGTCTCGACCGACCGGGGCGACCAGTTCAAGGCCACGTACGTCGTCACCGCCACCGGGACCCTGACCGAGCTCAAGCTTCCCGGCATCCCCGGCATCGAGACGTTCAAGGGCCACACCTTCCACACCTCACGGTGGGACTACGGCTACACCGGCGGCACCCCGGACGGCGGCCTCACCGGTCTCGCGGACAAACGCGTGGGCGTCGTCGGCACCGGGGCCACCGGCATCCAGGTCGTGCCGAAGCTGGCCGAGGACGCGGGACACCTCTACGTCTTCCAGCGCACCCCCTCCACCGTGGACGTGCGCGCCAACCGCCGCACCACCGCCCGCGACGTCGGCGCCGACCGTCACGGCTGGGCCCGCGAGCGGCGCGGCAACTTCCTGCGGATCGTCTCCGGCGAGAGCGTCGAGGACGACCTCGTCGCGGACCGGTGGACGTCGTCGGCCGGGCTCCTGGAGAAGCTGCTGCCGAGCTTCCGCCGCCCCGGCGACCGTGCCGCGTTCGAGGCCGCCTACGAGAGCGCGGACGCCGTCAAGATGAACGAGATCCGCGCCCGCGTCGACGCGATCGTCGCCGACCCGGAGACGGCGGAGCGGCTCAAGCCCTGGTACCGCTACGCCTGCAAGCGTCCCACCTTCTCCGACCTGTACCTCCAGGCGTTCAACCGCGACAACGTCACCCTCGTCGACACCGCGGACACCCACGGCATCGAGCGCATGACGGAACACGGCGTCGTGGTCGGTGACACCGAGTACGAGCTCGACTGCCTGATCTTCGCCACCGGGTTCTCCGCCGGTGTCTCCGGCATCACCTCCGGCCGGCTGCCCGTGCACGGCCGGGACGGCACGCGGCTGCTGGACGTGTGGGCCGCGCAAGGGCCACGCACCCTGCACGGCTTCACCTGCAACGGGTTCCCCAACCTCCTGCAACTGGGCGGCACACAGAGCGCCCCCAGCGTCAACTTCACCCACGTCCTGGACGAACACGCCGTCCACGCCGCGGCACTCGTCGCGGCCGCGGAGTCGAAGGGCGCCCTGATCGAACCGTCCGCCGAGGCCGAGGACGCCTGGATCGCCGTCCTGGCCGAGGACGCCCCCGACCACGCGTGGTTCCACGCCGAGTGCACCCCGGGCTACTACAACGCCGAAGGACGCGGCCGTCCGAACAGGCCCACGGCCTACCCTCACGGCGCGTTCGCCTTCCATCAACTCCTCGCGCGGTGGCGCGAGACGTCCATGGACGAGGTCCTCCGACCGGTGCGCTCGGTCCCGTAGCGCTTCTCCGGGTTCCGGGCTGCTCGTGACGAGGCTCCGGCCTGCCGGGGGGGAGGGGGCGGGCCGCACGCGGCGCGGGTGCCGGCCCGGCGCCTCAGCAGGTCCCGGCTACCAAGGGCCGGATGGCGGAACGCACCGGTCACCGGCACCTGGACTACTTCCGGCTTCTCGGGGCGAGCCGCTGGAAGACGAGGAAGGGCTGGACGGCGGTGACGAGACGGGCTGGCGGCTCGGCGCCGGAGAAGGGTGCCGCGGCCGTAGTCCGTATCCGCCACGATCACCGCCGCCGGCCCCCGTGAGACCGGCCGAACGGGCCGGTCCCCGGTCCGGGGCGTTCAGGCGGGCCGGCCAGGCGTCCGGCAGGTCCGGACCGCCCGAGGACCGGACGTCGGCCCCGGCCGCTCCCCCGCCACGGGCGAGATCACCCCGCGTGCCGCGGGCCAGCCCGGAGCCTGTCGTCCGGACCGGACCGGCCCTGCTGTCGGGAGCCTTCTGCCCGTGCGGGTCGGAAGGTCCCGTGAACCGGGCTGGTCCGGACTACGGTGAGGTGATGTCAGACGGCGGACCAGCCGTCGTCCACGGGCAGGATCGCGCCGTTGACGTTGCTCGCCGCGTCGGAGGCGAGGAACAGGATGGCCGCCGCCTGCTCCTCCGGCCGCGACACCCGGCCGAGGTTGACGAAGTGAGGTCCGAGCGCCGCCGGACCGTGCGCGGCCGGGTCGGCGTCCACGGTGATGCCGGTCGCGGTACCGCCGGGACACACGGCGTTCGCCCGGATGCCGTCCTTCCGGTACATCACCGCGAGAGACTTCGTCAGACCGACCACACCGTGCTTGGACGCCGTGTACGCCGCCCCCGCCGCGCTGCCGCGCAGGCCGGCCTCGGACGCGGTGTTGACGACGACACCACGCCCCGCGGCCAGCATGTGCGGCAGGACCGCGCGGGTGAGGAGGAAGGGCGCCGTCAGATTGACGCGGACGACCCTCTCCCACTCGGCGTCACTCACATCGGCGACGGCCGACATACTGTCCATTATCCCGGCGTTGTTCACCAGAACGTCCACGCCACCGAACCGCTCCACGGCCACCGCCGTCACCCGGTCGACAACCGCCTGCTCACTCAGGTCACCCGTGACCGCCACGGCGGTGCCGCCCGCCGCCTCGATCTCCGCGACGACCGCACCGGCCCCCTCCGCGTTGAGGTCGGCGACCACCACACGGTCGCCCTCCGCGGCGAAGGCGAGCGCCGCCGCACGGCCTATGCCCGATCCCGCTCCGGTGACGACCACGCCGCGACCGTTCACACCGTCCGTCATCAAGTACTCCGTCCAGACAGGGCAGGGCCGGCGCGGCAGACTCCTCGCGCGCCACGTCGGCACTCCACGCACCACTTTATGTCTCTGAGTGACATAAACAGGTGGGTGAGAATACCCGGACACCGCTGACCGGCACCGGAGGGGAGGTACGGATGACCAGAACCCGTGGACGGACGGGACGGCCACCGCTGACCGAGGAACGCAGGGCCGCCATCCGGCTGGACATCGCCCACGCGGCGGTCAGCCTGTTCATCGCGCAGGGCGTCGCCGCCACCACCGGAGACCAGATCGGGCAGGCCGTCGGCGTCTCGGCACGGACGGTGTGGCGCTACTTCCCTTCCAAGGAGAGCTGCGTACAACCACTGCTCACGACCGGAATCGACGCGATCGCCGACACCTTGCGGCGCTGGCCCCCCGGCCGGCCCCTCACAGAGGCGCTCGACCAGCTACGTACCACCCACGCCGACCAGCCGGAGCAGGCCCCGGACATCGGCGCCCTGATCCGGCTGACCCGCACCGAACCCGGCCTGCGAGCGGTCTGGCTCCAGACCCACGACGAGGCCGAACCCGCCTTCGCCCGCGCCCTCGCCGAACGAGCCGGCCTCCCCGCCGACGACCTCCGGCCCACCGTCCAGGCTGCCCTCCTCAACGCCGCCCTGCGCGCAGCCGTGGAACACCACGCCTGGCACACGGCCGACCCGGCGACCGCCCGGACGGACCTGGAGACCGCCCTGCGCACGGCCCTGACCATCGCGGCGACAGGGCTCGTCTGAACAGCCCGGGTCGTTCATGTCCGCCCGGCCTGGGGGAGGTCAGAGTGTCGAGGGGTTGCTGCACTGGTACAGGAGGGCGCCCCGGTCGGAGTAGTGGGGCCACCTCATCTTCTTGCGGGTCTGGGGACCGTAGACACCGTCGGCGTCGGCGGCGAGCCCGAGCTTGTTCTTCTGGAGCCATCTGACGGCCTCGACGGTGCCGGTGCCGTAGTGGCCGTCGAAGCCACCGGTGTCGTGGATCCGCTGGGAGGCCCAGGTGCCTGGATAGCAGATGGTGATGGCCAGTTGCAGTGCCTCCACCGCCGCCTCGGCGCCGACGCGGTAACCCAGGTAGCAGTTGAGGCCGTTGCCCGAGCGGGCGGGGATCTTGTAGTCGTTGCCGGCTCCGAGCGTCGGCACATCGCGCCACGAGGTCGTGTTGCAGGGGCCGTAGGCGGCATGGGCGGGCGCGGTCATCATCGGGCTGGCCGTCAGGCCGACGGCGGAAAGGAGTGCCACCGCCCCCAACACGCCGAACCGGGCATGACGTGTCGTCGTTTCTCGTTGCACGATGCAACCCTTCTGTTCGGTGACGTCGTCTCAGCGACTGGTCCGGCCACGGAGCTTAGGTTCGCCGCGGGCGGCGGGCTGTGTCGTTCGTGCAGGGAAGCTTGTCGGTCGTGCACGGCCGGGCACGTCGGTACCGCTGCGGGCAGGGTGATCCGTGCGTGCGGGTTCGCGAGCCGTAGGTGCCAGGAGGACGGATGGGAGCAGGGACCCTGGTGGTGGAGGGTCGGTCGCGTCATCGGAGCGGGTGGGGGCCGGCGGCATGAGCCCTGTTCTGGACACGGCCTTCGTGCCGCCGCGTGACCGGGAGGAAGTGGTCCGGCACGCGGTGTGGGAAGGCGTGGTGGCGGTCGACATCGACCACGGGCCGCCGGCCGAGGACATGTCCGTGCGCATCGGGCTGAGCACTGTCGGCCCGCTGCGGACCTGTTCGGCGCGGGCGACCGCGGTCACCATCCGCCGCACGGCTCCACAGGCCCGGCGGGACGACGAGGAGCCTGCCGTCTTCCTCGGTCTCCAGGTCTCGGGCACCAGCCTGGTGGCGCAAAGAGGCCGTGAATGCCTGCTGAGGCCGGGCGAGTTCGCCGTCTACGAGTCGATCGCACCGTACACACTCCTCTTCGAGGAGGGGGTGGACCACCACTTCCTGCGCTTCCCGCGTTCGGCGCTCGCGCTGCCCGACCGGCTGCTGCGGGACACCGGCGCNCTCGCCCTGGGACCCGGCAACCCCGTCGCCCGTATCGCCTTCGACTACTTCTCCCGGCTCGCGACGGACGACGCGCTGCACCAGGGCACGCCCGCCGAGGCCGTCGTCGAACCGAGCGTCGAACTCCTTCGTGCCGTCCTGACCTCCCAGCGCGGTGAGACGGACCGGGCCCGCGAGCCGATGGAGG
>NZ_AZUS01000031.1:0-71727 GCF_000527195.1 Streptomyces sp. CNH189 | reverse complement strand
GCCTACGCGCACAACAACCCGGTGACGATGTCCGACCCGACGGGTCTGGCCATCTCCCTGACCGCCTCGGAGCGGGCCGCGGCCCTGGCGGGAGCGGGTCTGTCCGCGGCGCAGGTCGCGCAGGCGCAGTCCACCATGGGCAAGTCGCTGTCCTCGGTGATCCTGGGCGCGGCGTGGTCCACGCTGAAGGACTTCATCGGCATCAACGACGCGATGGCCTGCTTCGGCGGTGACATGTGGTCGTGCGCCGGCATGGTCCTGGGCGCGATCCCGTGGTTCAAGGCGGGCAAGATCCCCGGCGTNCTGAAGGCCATCGACCGCACGATCGACGCGATCCAGGCCTTCCGCAAGGCGAAGAAGGCGGCCGAGGCGGTGCTGAGGGCCGCGAAGGCGGCCGAGGCGGCGGCGCTGAAGGCCAAGAAGGCCGCCATCGAGAAGGCGAAGAAGGAAGCCGCGCAACGCGCCAAGAAGAAGGCGGCGGAGCAGGCGAAACGAACCTCGGACAAGGCGGTCGCGCAGACCAAGAAGACCGGTAACCCCGTCCAGAAACAGGCCCAGGCCAAGGCGGCCCCCAAGGCGTCCTCAGCCAGCAAGGGCAACGGCGGCGGCAAGAGCGGCGGCTCCAAACCCGGCGGCGACTCCGGCGGCTCCTCCCGCAGCAAGGGCGGCAGCAGCGGAAGCGGCGACTCCGGCAAGGCCGACGGAGGGGACGGCGGCTCCTGCCCCGTCGGCAACAGCTTCGTCCCCGGCACCAAGGTCCTGATGGCCGACGGCACGACGAAGCCGATCGAGGAGGTCAAGGCCGGCGACAAGGTCGTCGCCACCGACCCCGAGACCGGTGAGACCCGCATCGAGACGGTCACCGCCGAGATCAAGGGCGAGGGCCTGAAGCACCTGGTCAAGGTCGTCATCGACACCGACGGCGACAACGGCGAGGCAACCGCCGAGGTCACCGCGACCGACGGCCATCCCTTCTGGGTCCCCGAACTCGGCGAATGGCTCGACGCCACCGACCTCCAACCCGGCCAATGGCTCCAAACGAGCGCCGGCACGCACGTCCAGATCACCGCGATCGAACGCTGGACGACACCGGGCACGACCGTCCACAACCTCACCGTCGGCAACACCCACACGTACTATGTGCTGGCGGGGGCCACGCCGGTCCTCGTTCACAATTGCGGTTGGAGCGAACTCGCGTCTTATCGAGCGCGTGAAGGAATGCCTGCTCGTGGTAGTGCAGACGACACGTTCACGGCAGCCCGCCTACAGATCGACGGACAGGTCTTCTTCGGAAGGAATGCGCATGGTCGGCCGGTCGACATCCGAGTGAATGCCCAGACGAAGACGCACGCTGAAGCAGACGTATTCCAGCAGGCGAAGGACGCTGGGGCGACTGGCACCAGAGCCGTTCTCCATGTGGATCGCGACTTCTGCCGATCGTGTGGTGCGACAGGTGGAGTCGGGTCGCTGATGCGCGGCCTAGGCGTTGAGGAATTGCTGGTACATTCGCCTTCTGGAATCTTTACGATCAACGCAGTACGAAGACCGTCCACACCAAGGCCGTTGGGGTAGAGCATTGTGATTACGCTGGCAGGAGACGACAGGGACGGCTCCAAGACTCGGGATTGGGAAGTCGCGAATCCCGAACTGGAGCGGATTATCCGATCCATCGCGGACCTTGACGGGAATCGACTTACCGAGATTTCCGTGACGGAAGACGAGCCATTCCGATACTTGTCGGTTGCGGGTGGTCCAAATCTGTACCTGGTTACGGGTGAGTCGGTTGAAGGGGAGATTCTTCAACTGACAGAACCTGGTGCCGGCTCGGAGCAGATCGAACTGGTCTGTGGCGGCCAGATGGGATTGTTTGAGCGATCCTCGCTGGTTACTCAAGCTGAAGCCATCGGTGCTGTATCGGAATTCCTGATGGGTTTCCCTAACGGTTTTGGGGATGCCTGGTCTGTGAAGTAATGAACGCCGCCGGGGAGTAGGTTCGAACCTACTCCCCAGCGGCGTTTCTGGGATACAGAAGTTGCCCTTGACGGCAACGCTGACGGCAACGTCAGCGGACGACGGCTGCGGCGGGTGGGTCCTCGGCGTCGTCGTCCTGGCCGCCGAGGGCGTTGCCGAGGGCGTCTATGGCTTGGCGTTGCAGTCGGAGTCGAACGTGGGCGTAGACGCCGGCGGTGACGCCGATGTGGGCGTGACCGAGGAGTTCCTTGATGACGACGAGGTCGACGCCTTGTTCCAGGAGCAGGGTGGCGGTGGAGTGGCGGAGGTCGTGGAAGCGGATGCGGCGGAGTCCGGCCCGGTTGAGGAAGCTGCGGAAGCGGCGAGTGAGATTGGCAGGGTCGAGAGGCTGGCCAGTCGGCGTGGTGAATACGAGCCCGCTGTCGCTCCAGCCCGATCCTGCTGTCTCTCGCTCCTTGTCCTGCCGTCCTCTGTGCTCCTTGAGGGAGTGGAGGCATTCGGTGGGGAGGGCGATACGTCGTTCGGATGCCCGGGTCTTGGTGGGGAGATGTGTGAGGCCGCCGGTGCGGGTGCGCTGGAGTGAACGGCGGATGCTGGCGGTCCCGCTGTTGAGGTCGAGGTCTTCCCAGCGGAGGCCGAGGAGTTCGCCTTTGCGGAGGCCGGTGCGCAGGGCGAGTTCGTACAGTGCGTGGAGCCGTTCGGCGCGAGCCACGTCGAGGAACTTGCGAGCCTCTGTCGCCGTGAGGGGCTGGAAGCGCCTGGGCCGGGGTGCGGTGGTCTTGACGTTCCGGGCGACGTTGCGCGGCAGCTCGTCTTCGCGGACGGCGTGTTCGAGGGCGGACTTGAGCACCGAATGCACGTAGGTCACGGTCAAGACGGACAGCCGTTTCTGGCAGCACTCGCCGACTGCGCAGCACCTCTTCCGCTCGGCGTCGAGTCCGTGGTTGCAGCACTAGCAGGTAGTGCGGAGCCGGTCGAGGAAGGTGCGTACGTCCTTGGCGGTGAGCCGTGCGACTTTCTTGGTGCCGAGGCCGGGGATGAGGTGGAGGCGGACGCAGGCGGCGTAGCGGGTGTGGGTGTTCTCGCGGAGCGAGTGGATGGCGACGCCCTTCAGCCAGTACGTGAGGTAGTCGCTGACGGTGCTGTCTGCGGTGGCGGCGGGTACGCCGCGGTTGCTGTCGGCGATCTTCTCGGCGAGTCGAGGTTGGGGTCGATCACGATCAGCCGCACGTCCCGCATCAGGGATGCGTAGGCGAGCAGGGTGTTGACGGTGATCGACTTGCCGGAGCGGGTGAGGCCGGCGACCAGGGCGAGGGCGGAGTAGGCGAGGTTGAGCACGATCGGGGTGGCGTCCTCGTCCCAGCCGAGCAGCACGTCATCGGTGGAGACGAACTGACCCGGTCGGCAGATGGGAGAGCCGTCCGGGCTGAGGAGTGGTGAGCGGATCACCGCCTCCAGCGGCTCACGCCGAAACCCCCGGGCGATGATCACTCCGGGCTTGGGCTGGCTGATCCGGATGCGGCGCATGCCCCAGGCGTCGCACAGGCCCTCCTTGGCGTCCTGCCAGGCGCTCAGCCCGACCGGCGGCAGGGCATCGGCGGTGACGGTGACGCCGAAGGCGTCGGCGCGGGTGTGCAGTCGCGGGACCAGTACGCGCGGCTTGGCCGGTTGCTCCTGTGGGCCGTACTGCTGGAGCACGGTGGGAGTGGTGTCCTTGACTGCCAGGCCGAGCATCGGGGCGAGTCGCTTCCAGCTCCACCGCAGCCGCCGCGCCTGCCGCAGGCTGACCCGGGTCTCGGTATCGGCCCGGTACCAGCGAGCGAAGTAGAACCCGGCCCAGCCCAGCAGCCCGAGCACGCCGAGACAAACCACGGCCAGGAGCGCGAGCCCGAGGGGGTTGCCGCTCATCAGGTACCCGCCTTGGCGGTGACGGCGTCGGCGACACGACCATATCCGCACGCTCGCTACACCCGCAACACTCGATTCGTATCGATACACCTGTGCGTCTCGGACGCAGGGGTGGCCGGGTATGCCGTGGGTGCCAGTCCGCCGCTTCCCTCGTGTCATGACGCTGCCCCTGGACCAGGACCCCCGGCCGCCGTACGTGCAGGCTGCCGACGTCCTACGCGCCGCCATCCGTGACGGCGAGCTGCGTCCGGGCGAGCGACTGCCCTCCGCACGCGAGCTGCAACGGCGTTTCGGGATCGCGAGTTCGACGGTCCAGAACGCCCTGCGTCTGCTCAAAGAGGAGGGGCTGATCTACTCCGTCCTGGGCCGGGGTAGCTACGTGCGGTCCCAGGACAGCGGGACCGAGCAGGAAGAGAACGAGGCCACCGCCGACGAGAGAGACCCCGCGTACGTCGGGCTCGGTGACCTTCGGCGGGGATGGCAGGTGGCGCCCTCCGACGATCCACGCCCCCCGTATGTGCAGACCGCGGACGCGCTCCGCAAGCAGATCCAGGACGGTCGGCTCGCACCAGGGGCCAAGCTTCCCTCGGCACGCGAGCTGCAAGAGCAGTTCGGCATCGCCAACTCCACGGCGCAGAACGCCCTGCGGCTCCTCAAGGACGAGGGATTGATCTACTCGGTCCAGGGGCGGGGTGTGTTCGTCCGCCAGCTGAGCCCGCGCGAGCAGTTCCTCAAGCGCTACAACGAATCGCTGGAACAGATGGCGGCCCAGCGCCGAGCGGACGAGGAAGCCGTACGGCTCAGCGGCAAGACCGATGACGAGGTCGCCGCCGAACTGGAGGCCGCCGAGGAACGCCTCGCGAAGGCCGGCGCCGAATTCGAAGCCGCCACAGCCCACCGGGACGCGATGCGTGCCGTCGTGGAACAACGCAAGCGCCTCAGCGGCAACTACACCGACGAGGAGAAGGCCGCCAAGGCCCAGCTCCTGCGCGACAGACTTGCCGAAGGTCGACGCCGACGCTGACTTCGGACCACGTCACGACGTGGCAGCAGGGGGACGACTCTCGGAGAGCTGTTCAGAGTTTCTTTACTTGATCAAGGGCGTCCCGCTGACGCGGGCCGCCGCGCGCCGGCGGTCGGTGACCGCCGCCCGCTCCTGTCTGCCGCCCCGCTGGCGACGGCCGCCGACCACTCGGCGCGCAGAGCCCAGAGGCACAGGCCGGACTGTCAATCGGCAGCCCCGCTGTCCGACCGCTCAGCAGCAGACCGGTCGGGTCCCCGAGAGGCCGTCCGGCGATCTCGTACCGTGTGGCGTCGGCACCCCGGCGGAGCTGTCGTCCGGAACGCGGCTGTTGTGGCTGGCTGGGGGCCGTGACGATGGAAATAACTGGGCTGATGCCGGTGCGGGGTTGAGCGAGACACACGTGGCGGGTGATCGGTTGGCGCGCCCGCCGTCGTGGCTGACTTTCTGGGGCTGAGGCCGGAACCTCACGGTCATGGGCGCGGCGCACAGGTGAAGGCCCGTCCCTGCCGGGGCTGACGAGGACGGGGGAGCCTCGATCGGCCGCGCCCGGCAGGGACGGGAGTCGGGTGGGTCAGCGCGGTGCGGTGTCTGGGAGGGCGGGGCGGGTCACATCTGGCGCCAGGTCCGCCAGGGCCGGGTGATGATCTCCCGGTAGGTGTGGTGGGACGGGTTCTGGCCGCAGTGCCGCAGCACCCAGTTCTGCGGTTCGGCGAAGTCCTCGCTTGTCGGGGACGTCTCGCCGTCCACGGCGCACTGCATCGCGTACAGGACCGGCTCCGCGTCCGGCTCGCGGTCGGGCTGGAGCGTCCAGGTCTCGTAGCGCAGGACCGAGCGAGGGGTCACCGTCCCCACCTCCGGTTGGCCACGGCCACCTTCGCGCTCAACTCCTCCGTTGGAGTCGGTGGGCGAACGTCCTCGGGCGGCACGTCCCACTCCCGGCCACCGCACGGCGGCCGAAGCTGCACGTACGGCCCCACATGTCCCATCACCACGCCCACCTTGCCGTTCCGCCGGTCGACCACCAGGGCGCCGGCATCGGGCGAGACGGTCTGCCCGCCGGTATCAGGGGTGGGGGCCGTCATCGTGACCACCCCGGCGAGGCGGCGCGCGACTGGGCGTCCAGTCGCAGGGCGGGAAGACATGGAGTGGCGCTCATTCGCACGGTGACGCTCCTCGGCGGCGTTGATGCGTGCCCCCTGGGCCTGTCGGTGCCGCAGGGTCGGCACCGATCCTCACGCCTGTCACCGGGACGAAGGAACCTCCACCAAACCCCATTCCGGGACGTCCCGCACCGTGTAGAACGTCCCTGGTGCCGTCCCGAGACAAAGGGGAGACTCGTGCCGAACGAGAGACTGCGAGCCGTCATGGCAGCCGGAGGGTGGACGTACGCGACCCTCGCCCAGGAGGTGGAGGTCGACCCCAAGTCGGTCGAGCGCTGGGTGAACCTCGGCCGCACCCCACGTCGTGCCACAGCCCTGCAGGCGGCCAAAGCCCTGGGAGAAGACGTGCACGCAATCTGGCCGGCACTCCGCCAAGCCCGCCCCGCCCGCGCCATCAGTCCCGAGCTGGTCGCGCTTCACGAACAGCGGGCCGACATCCCCGTCTCGACGTTCACCGACCTCATTGCCCAGGCCAGAGAACGGATCGACATCCTTGTCTACGCGGCCGTCTTCCTCCACGAGGCGTACCCGCGGCTGAACGAACTCCTCACCGAACGCGCCGCTGAAGGCTGTACCGTCCGCATCGCGATCGGGGACGCCGACAGCGACACCGTCCAAGCCCGCGGCCAGGAGGAGCGGTTCGGCCACGGCATCGAGTCCCGCTGCCGCCTCGCGCTCATGCACTACGGGCCCCTCGCTGGCACCCCCGGCATCGAAGTCCGCACGCACGGCACCACGCTCTACAACTCCTTCTACCGCGCCGACGACCAGCAACTCGTCAACGCGCATGTGTGGGGCGTCAACGCCTACGCCGCGCCGGTGTGGCATCTTCGCCGGCATGAGAGAGGCGGCATGTTCGACACGTACGCCGAAAGCTTCGACGCCGTGTGGGCGACCGCAACCCCCGTACGAGAGGAAGACTGACCGTGGCCCGCACCGAGTACTACGACGACCCCAGCGCGCCCAAGCCAAACAGCATGGTCGTCGCCGCCTCCGCCGTCGTCACCGACGATCACGGGCACATCCTCCTCCAGCGCCGCCGCGACAACGACCTGTGGGCCCTGCCCGGCGGAGGCATGGACCTCACCGATTCCCTACCAGGGACAGCTGTCCGCGAGGTCAAGGAAGAAACCGGCCTCGACGTCGAGATCACCGGCCTGGTTGGCACCTACACCGACCCGAAACACGTCATCGCCTACACCGACGGCGAGGTCCGCCGACAGTTCAACGTCTGCTTCACCGCGCGCATCACCGGCGGCCAATTGGAGATCTCCGACGAGTCCACCGAACTTCGGTTCGTATCGCCGGAAGAGATTGAGCAGTTGCCGATGCACCACACCCAACGGCTCAGGCTCCAGCACTTCCTGGAACGCCGCGAAAAGCCGTACCTGGGCTGAACCGGCTGACGGCAGTAGCTGACGGCAACAACCCCGCACAACCGCGGACACCCACGCACTTAACCGGACCAGCAAACAGCGCTTGAACTGCGGAAAAGCAGGTAGAGCGGTGCCGCGTAGCACACGTACTATGCGCTGGCAGGGGCCACGCCGGTCCTCGTTCACAACTGTCCAGCCAGGGGTGGCGCGACGCCTGGTCAGATCGGAGATCGAGGAGTCGATCAACTGGAAAGTGACGTAGTGGCCCAGGGGCACACTGTGGTGGGGCGAGAAGTCCATGCTCGTATACCGGGTACTAGGCACGCGAAGGGCAACTACCGCAAGTATGACCTGGTCACGATGAAAGACGGTTACATCTACCTGCACGAATCAAAGAATGGGCCCGGCGCTAATTACGAACCACACCAGAAGGCAATGGATGATCTCTTCACGGAGACGGGGTTGATCCTCTATGGCCGGTACGCGAGGCGAGGAGGCATCGCCGGGTACCTGGACCCATCACGATTCGTGATCAACGTCGTCCATCAAGACGTGTGATGTCGCAGCGCATGCACACCCACGTTCCCGGCAGGGTCATGCCGGGGCCAAGGCGTGCGCTTCTCCCCTGGCCGCGGAGGTTGCAACAGTGAAAAAGTCTGAGGTCTTCAGAGAGATCGCCGGCGCGATGAAGGCCGTCGGCTTCAGACGACGGGCTTCCAACTACGAGTACGTGCTGGATCTCGGGCATGGTTTCGAAGGATGGTGCTCCTTTGCGGATCACGCCAAGCGCGGGAGCAGCGATTTGCTGGTGGCGACCTTTGCCGGAGTCCGCTGCTCAGCCGTCGAAGAACGTATTGCACGATGGTGCGGCGACGTCGTGCCTGGTTGGGATGGACGGAGCTACGTGGCCACGGTATCGGCAAACGTCGGTTACCTCAGGCCTGAAGCGCAGTGGTTGGAGCACCCCGTCGACTTGACCGGTGATGCGCCGGCCGAAAGCACCCAGAGGAACATGCAGGATGTCACCGGCATCGCCCTCGAGTTCATGCGTCGGACAGCCTCGTACCAGGGTGTGACGCAGGCCCTGATCACCGTGAAGGGGCAGATGCCTGATCGCCAAATCGAAAGACTTCCCCTCACCTACGCACTGCAAGGGGAGTACGAGAAGGCTCACCACCACCTCAGCGCTATGCGGAAACTGGTGGACGACGAATCGTACCTGGCACCGCGATATCTACGTTACTTGGCTGGGTTCGAGGAAGAATTCTTGTCTGTCTGATCGGCTCGCTTCTCGCCGAGGCGGCGGGAGGAGCGCGAGGACTGCTTCACGAGTCACCTGGGCCGGACTGAAGTCCGGCCCAGGCCTGCCGACCGACGTCAGTCGAACACGAACGGCCCCGGCGCCTGTGGCCCCGTCGCCGTGCAGGTGATCGTGATGAAGCCGAAGGCCGTCACCTTGAGGGTGCCGCCGTAGGACTCCAGGCTGTCGCCGGGGGCGACCGTGCCGGAGAGGGGGCCGACTTCGAGGGCGTCGCCCGTGGACATCGCCGGGTTCTTCGTGCCCTTGAAGACGACCGTGCCGCCGTCCGCCTTCACCATCGTCAGCTGCGAGACCAGGGAGTCCTGGCCGAGGGAGACCGGCGCGGTGACCGACGAGGTCTTGAGCGTGATCGTCGCGGACGTGCCGCTCTGGGTGGCCGTGAGGGTGGCGTCACCGCCGCCGTAGCTGCCGCAGTCGGCGGTGGCGGTCGCCGTTCCGGGATCGACGGCGGCGGCGGTGGGGGCGAACGCCAGGCCGCAGACGGCCAGTGCGCCCGCGGCCAGGGACAGACCTGTGCCGAATCGCTTGCCTCTCATGGGATTCCGGTTCCCTTCCGTGTGGGGGCAGATGGGGGTCCGGACCCGCTGCGTGTCCATTGATGCGCGGGAGGCGCCGCGCATCAAGGTGGAGATCCGGCCTAATGACCGGGGGTGACAGCAGTGGAGGACGGGCCGGCCGGTTCAGCCCGCCGTGACCGTCTCCCGGACCGTGCCGTCCGGGCCGGCCACCAGCACCGGCGTGTCCGCGCCGCCCAGGTCCCGCACGGCAGCGCGGTCCTCCGCGGAGGCCGACTCCGCCGCCGTCACCACCGCCGCCGCTTCCAGTGAGGTCGCACCGGACGCCACCGCCATCGCCACCGCCGTGCGCAGCGCGCTGAGCCGGAGCGAGTCCAGGGCGACCGTCCCGGCGACATACGTACGGCCGGTCTCGTCGCGTACGGCCGCGCCCTCGGGCACGCCGTTGCGGGCGCGGACGGAGCGGGCGAGGGTGACGATCTTGCGGTCCTCGGGATCGAGGGCGGTGGTGTCGGTCATGATCCGAGCATAAGGAACGGCCCGGGGTTCATCCCGCGACGGGTGCCGACACCGCTCACGAAACCGCGCGGCGCGTGGGCGGGGTGCCGTCGAGGGCGCCGAGGAAAGAGCTCCAGGCAGCCGGGGTCACAGCGATGATGTCGTCACCTCGGCGCTTCGAGTCGCGGACACGGATTCCCGTGCCCGTGCAGGTGACCTCGACGCAGTCCTCTACTGCGGACCTGCTGCTCTTGCGCCACGCCCATGCCCGTGCCTGCGTCACCCTCAACCTCCACCCCCGTCGTGGACCGCCCAGCCGGGGGCGTCCCCCATGCGGCTGCCGTGGATCGCACGGCAGAACCTCCATGGTAGGTGCATCAACCACCTACGCAGACATGACAATTCCGCCAACTTACCGTGGCGTACACGGCAAGTTGACGCGGAAGCGACTAGGACACATGCCGCTCAGGCGTCGTCCTGCTGCAGCAGCACCTCCAGTTCGTCACCACCCTCCGCGATGCGCGCCGCGAGTCGCCGGAGCACCACGTCGACCCCGTCCTTCAGTGACATGTCCTCCAGTTCCCAGTAGCGCTCCAAGTACTGGCGGGTTTCCTCCGCGGATGTCGAAGCGGTGGTCAGCCCCCTGGAGTCCTCGAAGAACAGGGCGTCCTCCATGCCCTCCGCCTGGAACTCGAACAGCGTGAACGGCCCCTGGATACCCGGGTGCGCGCCGATGCTGAACGGCAGGATCTGGATCCTGACATGCGGCCGCACGGACAGCTCGGCCAGGTGCTCCAGCTGAGCCCGCATCACGCCACGCCCCCCGGTCGCGCGGCGCAGTACCGACTCGTCCAGGACGAAGGAGAACTCCCGCCCTTCCTCGTCCGTCAGGAGCTCTTGCCGCGCGAGGCGTGACTCGACGATGCGGTCCACGTCCTCTTCCGGCATGTCCTTGCCGTACGTACCGATGACAGCCCGCATGTAGTCCTCGGTCTGCAGCAGACCCGGCAGCAGCAGCGGCCCGAACTGGCGATGGACCGATGCCGCCGACTCCAGCGCGAGGCGCTGCATGAAGTCTTTGCTGTACAGGTCGCGGTATTCGGTGAACGGCATGCGCCGGCTGCCGCGTGCCATGTCCAGCAACTCGTCCAGCTTGCGTCGGTCCGTGATCCCGTAGGCGGCGGCGAGCGGGCGCAGATCGTTGACGGAGATACCGACCTCCCCCGCCTCGATCCGGATGAGCTTGGAGGGGCTCCACTCCATCCGGTCGGCGACCTCGCGTTGCGTCAGGCCCGCGGCCACCCGGGCCTTGCGGAGCTCGGTGCGTAGCCGCAGGCGCAGCAATGCCGCACTCTTCACAGGCATGATTGCAGCACCCCCCATCGGATCCGGCATGGTGCAACATAGCAGATTCGCATATGGCTCATCGAGACCTTTCGAGAGGGGATGCTTCGGACCAAGATCTGGGAGTCGTCCCAGGTGAAGGCCTATCACACCGCGCGCACCTGCGCATATGTCCTGCTAACCCGTAGCCAGGCGCCAACTTGCTACATCGCAGATTGGCATGCATCGCAACGCCGACTTCCTACAAGCTCTATACCGAACCGCATCAGTCAGGTTACGCTCACAAGCGTAACTCTCCATGCACGGTCCACTACAGCAGAGGGGGCGAGCAGCCATCAGAAGCCTCGATGGACACGATGGGCGCAGGTCAAGGCCGCCGGTCCCACTCCCCACACCGCCCGTCCGTGGCTCGCCGGAACTCGGCGGCGGACGGCGGGGGAAGGAGCGGATCATCGATGTCGGACCGACAGGAACAGGAAGGAGAGCGCCGCCCCGAGCCGACCAAGCGCACATGGGGAGAGCGGGTGGACCTGGCCCTCCCGCTGATCAACCTCCTCATCGCGATCCACAAGATCGTCGACGAGTGGGTCATGCCCCTCGTGTGACAGCAGTCAGCCCCGACCTGAGCGGTCGGGGCCGAAGACGGCGGACGCCCTGAGTGAAGGACGCTTCCCGCTCCGATTGTCCCTGGCAGGCGTTCCGGAGCGGTGGCGCCGCAGCGCACCGTGAGTACATTCTGCCCCCTCGCCATGGCATTGGCGAGGGGACAGTCACGACAAGTCGGCGTGCGCCGGGAGCACGTGAGCGCGCGTCACGGTCGGTCGAGGCGCAGGCGGGCCGCTTGTGGAAGGCCCGCCACTACGGCGTCGTAGGAGTCCTCGACCAGCTCCCTGACCAGGCGGTCCGGGAGCTCGCCGGTGGGTCCGCCGGACACCGTCACCGTGTTCCAGTGCCGCTTGTTCATGTGCCAGCCCGGGGCGATCAGGTCCGGGTGGTCGGCGCGGAGGCGGATCGCGTCGTCCGGGTCGCACTTGAGGTTGACCTTCAGCGGGCGCGCGCCCAGGTCCGTCAGGGCGAACATCTTGCCCAGCACTTTGAAGACCGAGGTCTCCGGGTTGAAGGGGAACTCCTCCACCGCCGCGTTGAAGGACAGGCACAGGGCGCGCAGCCGCTCCGGGGTCATTCCTCCGGCTCCTCCTCGCCGGCCGGCGGCTTCGCCGGGCCCACGGGCTCCACCAGCACCGTCACGATCTTGTTGCGGCGTCCGGCGGAGGACTCCGCGGTGAGCCGCAGCTCCCGCCCGTCCGGCAGTTCCATGACGGACGAGGCGTCCGCGATCGGCACCCGGCCCAGGCGCTTGGCGAGCAGTCCGCCGACGGTCTCGACGTCCTCGTCGTCGAACTCCTCCAGCCCGTACAGCTCACCCAGGTCGGTGATGTCGAGGCGTGCGGTGACGCGGTGGCGGCCCTCGCCGAGGTCCTCGACCGGGGGCAGCTCGCGGTCGTACTCGTCGGTGATCTCGCCGACGATCTCCTCGAGGATGTCCTCGATGGTGACGATGCCCGCGGTGCCGCCGTACTCGTCGACGGCGACGGCGACGTGGTTGCGCTCCTTCTGCATCTCGCGCAGCAGGTCGCCGGCGTTCTTGGTGTCGGGCACGAAGAAGGCCGGGCGCATCGCCGTGGAGACGAGTTCGTTCTCGGCGTCCCGGCTGATGTGCGTCTTGCGGGCCAGGTCCTTGAGGTAGACGATCCCGACGATGTCGTCCTCGCTCTCGCCGGTCACCGGGATGCGGGAGAAACCGGAGCGCAGGGCGAGGGTGAGGGCCTGGCGGATGGTCTTGTACCGCTCGATGACCACCAGGTCGGTGCGCGGCACCATCACCTCGCGCACCAGGGTGTCGCCCAGCTCGAAGACCGAGTGCACCATGCGGCGCTCCTCGTCCTCGATCAGCGACTCCGCCTCCGCGAGGTCCACCAGCGCGCGCAGCTCCGCCTCGGAGGCGAAGGGGCCGTGCCGGAAGCCCTTGCCGGGCGTGAGGGCGTTGCCGATGAGGATCAGCAGCGAGGGGATCGGGCCCATGATCCGGGCCAGCGGCACCAGCACGTACGCGGCGGCCGTGCCCGTGTTCAGCGGGTGCTGCCGGCCGATGGTGCGCGGGGAGACCCCGACGGCGACGTAGGAGACGAGCACCATGATGGCGATGGCGATCAGCAGCGCCTCGGCCGTCCCGTCGAACTCGCGCACGCTGCCGTAGGTGATCAGCGAGGCGGCGGACATCTCGCAGATGATGCGGACCAGCAGCGCCACGTTGAGGTAGCGGGTGGGGTCCGCGGCGATCTGCGCGAGCTTGGCGCTGCCCCGGCGGCCGGAGCGTACGGCCTCCTCGGCGCGGAAGCTGGAGACGCGCGCGATGCCGGCCTCCGCGCAGGCGGCGAGCCAGGCGACGACGACCAGCGCGAGGGCCCCCAGGACGAGTTGCGCGCTCATGACACGGTCGGGGCCGGAGACGGGCCGGTGAGGCCCTTCTCCGCGCGCCAGCCGTCCACGATGGCGGCCTGCAGGCCGAACATCTCGGCCTTCTCGTCCGGTTCCTCGTGGTCGTAGCCGAGCAGGTGCAGCACACCGTGGACGGTGAGCAGCTGCAGCTCCTCGTCCATGGTGTGCCGCGTGGGTGCTTCCTCGCCCTGCTTGGCGGCGACCTCGGGGCAGAGCACGATGTCGCCGAGCAGCCCCTGCGGCGGCTCGTCGTCGTCCTTCGACGGGGGCCGCAGCTCGTCCATGGGGAACGACATGACGTCCGTGGGCCCGGGCAGGTCCATCCACTGGATGTGCAGCTGCTCCATGGCGCCGGCGTCCACCACGATCACCGAGAGCTCGGAGAGCGGGTGGATCCGCATCCGCGCGAGCGCGTAGCGGGCGATGTCGAGGATCGCCTGCTCGTCGACCTCGGTTCCGGACTCGTTGTTGACGTCGATCGACATCTGGTGCTCGGTCTACTTCCCCTTGTGCCCGGACCGGCCGCGGCCGCCCTTGTGGGTGCCGTTCTCGGTGCCGTGCGTGCTGTCGTACTTCTCGTACGCGTCGACGATACGGCCCACCAGCTTGTGCCGGACGACATCCTGTGACGACAGCCGGGAGAAGTGGACGTCGTCCAGGCCCTCCAGGATGTCCTGCACCTGCCGCAGGCCGGACTTGGTGCCGTCGGGCAGGTCCACCTGGGTCACGTCACCCGTGATCACGATCTTCGAGTCGAAGCCGAGGCGGGTGAGGAACATCTTCATCTGTTCGGGGCTCGTGTTCTGGGCCTCGTCCAGGATGATGAACGCGTCGTTGAGCGTGCGGCCGCGCATGTACGCCAGGGGCGCGACCTCGATGGTGCCCGCGGCCATCAGCCGGGGGATCGAGTCGGGGTCGAGCATGTCGTGCAGCGCGTCGTACAGGGGACGCAGGTACGGGTCGATCTTCTCGTAGAGGGTGCCCGGCAGGAAGCCCAGCCGCTCGCCCGCCTCGACCGCCGGCCGGGTCAGGATGATGCGGTTGACCTGCTTGGACTGCAGCGCCTGCACGGCCTTGGCCATGGCCAGGTAGGTCTTGCCGGTGCCCGCGGGACCGATGCCGAAGACGATGGTGTGCTTGTCGATCGCGTCCACGTAACGCTTCTGGTTGAGCGTCTTGGGGCGGATCGTGCGACCGCGCGAGGACAGGATGTTCTGCGTGAGCACCTGGGCCGGGGTCTCCTGGCCGTCGCTCTCCCCGCTTTCGCTCGCCTTGAGCATGGCGATCGAGCGTTCCACTGCGTCCTCCGTCATCGGCTGACCGGTGCGGAGCACCAGCATCATCTCGTCGAACACGCGCGATACGAGGGCGACCTCCGTGGCGTCGCCGACCGCGCTGATCTCGTTGCCCCGGACGTGGATGTCGGCCCCCGGGAAGGCCTTCTCGATCACACGCAGGAGGGAGTCGCCGGATCCCAGCACGGTCACCATGGGGTGCTGGGCGGGGACGGTGAGCTGCACTCTCGCCTCCCCCTGCGCGGGGGTGTGAGCTGTGGGTGTCTGAGTCATGGGCCGGCTCTGAGGCCTGCGGTTCCTCCTCGTCACGGCCGCGCAGCTGTGGGCGGCCTCGCGCTTCCCAGGGTACGACGGAGGGGTGACAAGCCCGTAGGTCTTTTATCCGACCGGGCGATCGACCCCGCTCGCCCTCTTCCCCGAGGACGCCGTCTCAGGCCGACCGGCGTCAGAGGCCCAGCGGCAGCTCGGCCGACCGGCGCCTCGGGCCGACCGGCGTCTCAGGCCGACCGGCGTCTCAAGCCGACCGGCGTCTCAGGCCGACCGGCGGAACCCGATCGTCGGCACCGCCCGCCGCAGCGGCCAGGGCCGCACCGCCTCCTCCGGGACCAGCCCGGTCAGGAAGCCGTAGCGCCGCAGCGCGGAGGGGTCCTGGCCCTCGACCGACTGCACCCTGCGCCACCACCCGGCGATCTCCGCCCAGCCCGGCGCGGACAGCGAGCCGCCGAAGTCCTGGACGGACAGCGCGGCCGTCAGTCCCGCGAAGGCCAGCCGGTCGGCCAGCGGCCAGCCCGCGAGCGTGCCGGTGACGAAGCCGGCGACGAACACGTCCCCCGCGCCTGTCGGGTCCAGCGCCTCCACCTCGATGGCCGGGACCGACGCGGTCTCCCCCGTCCGCCGGTCCACCGCGTACGCGCCCTCCGCGCCGAGCGTGACCACGGCGACCGGGACATGCTCGGTGAGGGCGTGGGCGGCGGCGCGCGGGGTGTCGGTGCCGGTGTAGCGCATGGCCTCCTCGGCGTTCGGCAGGAACGCCTCGCAGTACTTGAGGTCGTCCAGGCCCGCCAGGTCCCACGCCCCGGTGTCGTCCCAGCCGACGTCGCCGAAGATCCGGGTGCCCTTGCGGGCGGCCTGCGCGATCCAGGGGGCGCCGCGGCCGGGGGTGAGGGAGGCGACGGCGGCCCGTGCGCGGGGCGGGCAGTCGGGAGCGGGTTCCTCGGGCGGCGGTTCGTGGCCGTGCGAGACCATCGTGCGCTCGCCCTCGTACGCCATGGAGACGGTGACCGGGGAGTGCCAGCCGGGGACCCTGCGGGACGGGGAGAGGTCGATGCCCTCGCCCTGTTCCAGCGCGTCCCAGCAGTACTCGCCGTAGTGGTCGTCGCCGAAGGCCGCCGCGAGGGAGGTGCGCAGGCCGAGCCGGGCCAGGGCGGTGGCCATGTTGGCCACGCCGCCCGGGCTCGACCCCATGCCGCGCGCCCAGGACTCGGTGCCGCGCACGGGGGCGGAGCCCAGCCCGGTGAAGACGATGTCGAGGAAGACGGTGCCGGTGAGGTAGACGTCCCAGGCGGGGTCGTCCGGGCCGCGCAGGGCGGCGAGGGGGTCGACGTGGGGCGGGCAGGGTCCCGCGGCCGGTTCCTGCCCGGCTCTCCTACCGGCCCTCTTCCCGTTCCTCTTCCCGGTGGACGCCATCACGGTGCGCTCCCTGACGTGGTGCGGTTTCAGCCAGTGTGCACCACACCGCCGACAGGCCGGCCGCCGTCACGCCGAGCCGCCCCCGGGGACCGTCCGGGCCGCCGTCCCGGGGGGCCGCTTCGGGGACCGTCACCAGCGGGGCACGGCGGGCTGGGTCCAGCCCGGCTCGGCGATCCGCATGGCGGCCGCGTCGTCGCGGTCGCGCAGCGTGCCGTCGTCGTCCAGCCACCGCCGGTGCAGGAAGGCCAGCCGGTCACGGTCGAGTTCGACGCCGAGGCCCGGCGCGTCCGGGACGCGTACGGTGCCGCCCTCGAAGGTGAGCCGCTCGGTGAGGACGTCCTCGGACTGCCAGGGGTAGTGGGAGTCGCAGGCGTGATGCAGGTTGGGCACGGTGGCCGCGACGTGGGTCATGGCGGCGAGGCTGATGCCGAGGTGCGTGTTGGAGTGCATGGAGACGCCCACGCCGAAGGTGCGGCAGATCGCCGCGAGCTGCTGGGTGTTGCGCAGGCCGCCCCAGTAGTGGTGGTCGGAGAGGACCACCTGGACGGCGTCCCGGGTGAACGCCTCCTTGATCTCGGCGAACGTCGTCACGCACATGTTGGTGGCGAGCGGCACTCCGGTCCGGGCGGCCACCTCGGCCATGGCGGGCGTACCGAGGGTGGGGTCCTCCAGGTACTCCAGGACGTCCCCGAGCTCCTCGGCGACCTTGAGCGAGGTCTCCACGGACCAGGCGCCGTTGGGGTCGAGGCGCAGCGGGTGCCCGGGGAACGCGGCGGCGAGCGCGCGGACGGCGGTGATCTCCTCGTCCGGCGGGAAGACGCCGCCCTTCAGCTTGAACGACGTGAAGCCGTACACCTCCTTGAACCGGCGGGCCTGCTCGACGACGCCCGCCGGGTCGACGGCGGCGCCCCAGTCGTCCTTCTCCGCCGGCACGCCCTCGGGGTGGTCGGCCCACTTGTAGAACAGGTACGCGCTGTACTCGACGGCGTCGCGGACCTTGCCGCCCAGCAGGGCGTGCACGGGCAGGCCGAGGCTCTTGCCCACGGCGTCGAGGCAGGCGACCTCCAGGGCGGAGAGCACGGACAGCCGCAGCTTGTCGGCGGTCTGCACGCCCCGCAGTCCGCCGACGTCGACCTGGCCGGAGACCCGGGCGGCGTCGACGGCTATGTCGTCGGCCTCGGCGAACAGCCGGTTCAGGTCGCCGGCCGGGTGTCCGACGAGCTTGTCGGCGAGCGGGCGGGCCAGTTCCAGGTACTTGGTGTCGCCGTAGGTCTCGCCGAGTCCGGTGGTCCCGCCGGCGGTCACCACCTCCACGATCAGCCGGGGGGTGTACGGCTGGTGCACGCCCTGGGTGTTGAGCAGGGGCGGGTCGGCGACCAGCACCGGGGTGAGGCGGACCTCGGTGACGGTCAGGTCGTCCCGGGAGGTGGATGCGGTCACAGGGCGGCTCCTACGAGGTCGGGTCCGGCGTCGTGCGGGGTCCTGAGGTCAGTGAGGTCGCTGCCGCCTGCGCCGGTGCCGGGACTCACCCTCGCTCATCTCTCTACGTAGACGGCATCCATGTATGAGAACGAAGGCTAGAGGGGTGAACCAAGGGCGTCAATGGGGCGGTACGCCGTCGTGCGGCGGTCGCCCAGCGCACGCCGGGGCGTGAAAAGCGCGCTTTTACCCAGCCCCTCAAACGTCCAAACAAAAGAGTGATCTAGATCACATCGACCTCGCTGCCGTTGCGCCGCTCCCGCTTGATACAAATTGCCCGCGCGTTCTCGTCCGTCGACGGTCGTCGCCCCCCATCTCCTTTCTCGCACCGTCCCTTTCGCACGCCCTGGGAACGCCCGTGTTCGCCCCTCGCACCACCCCCTGGCCCCTCGTCGCCCTTTTCACGGCCGGGTACCTCGCGCCGTATCTGCTGCCCACCACCGTCGGCCGGCTGGAACGCGGCCTGGCCCTGTCGGCCACCCAGGCGGGGGCCGTCGGCAGCCTGCTGCTGCTCAGCTCCGCCACGGCCGGGTTCCTGCTGGCCTCGCACGTCGAGCGGACCGGGCCGCGGACCCTGGCCCGCCTCGGGCTGCTCCTCGCCGTCGTCGGCTACGGCGGGGCCGCCCTGACCACCGCCGTTCCGGCCGTGGTCGCCGGTGCCGTGATCGGCGGGTTCGGCTCGGGCACGGCCACCACGGTCGCCGCCACCCGGATCGCCGCGGAGAAGGACCCGCACCGGGCCTCCACCCTAGGACTGCTCAGCGTGTCCGCGCTGGCGGGCGCCGTCTACCTGACGGTGCCGCACCTGCCCGGCCACGGGCTGACCCTCGCCGCCATCGCCCTCACCGCGCTCGCGGTGTGGCCGCTGACCTCCCGGCTGCCCGGCGGCACGGCCGGCCCGCTCCCGGCGGAGCCGCACACCGACGCCTACGGCACCGGCACCGACCGTCTGCCGCACCGGCGTTCGGGCATGGTGCTGGCCGGGGCGATGCTGCTGTGGTCCATGGCGCAGAACGCGCTGTGGGGTGTCAGCGGGCGCATCGGCGTCGACCAGGCGCATCTGTCCGAACCGACCGTGGGCGTGGTCTTCGCGCTGGCGCTGGGCGCGGGCCTGCTGGGTGTGCTGGGCGCGGGTGCGCTCGGCTCACGGCTCGGGCGCGCGCTGCCCATCGGCGGCGGCACGGTCGTCATCGCCGGCTGCATCGCGCTGAGCGCCTCGGCCAGCGGACTGGGGAGCTTCGCCTCGGGCGAGATCGCCTGGAACACGTTCTACCCGGTGGTGCTGTCGTACCTGATCGGGCTGGCCGCCTCGCTGGATCCGAAGGGCCGCTGGGCGGTGCTGGTCGGCTCCGCGTCCGCCCTCGGCACGGCGGCCGGGCCGATCACCGGCAGCGTGCTGTCCGCGCTGGCCGGCTTCCCGGTCATGGGCGCGGTGCTCGCGGTGGGTCTGCTGCTGGTCGCGGTGCCGATGACCGGGGTCGCCCTGCACACCGGCGGCCGGCCGCTGCTGCCCGGTGCGGTGCGGCGGCGGGGCGGTCACGCGGCGGCGCTGGTCGCGGCGACCACGGGTACCCCCACGGGGCCGGTTCCGGAGGTCGGGGCGCCGGAGCAGCCGGTGGTCGAGATTCCTCTCGACGGGACGCCGGCGGCGGCGCGGGGTGCCTACGACACGGCGGCGGCCACCAGGGCGCCGGGCGCGATGTGAGGTACGTGGGGACAGCCGCGGCGGCTGAAAGCCGCCGCGCCCAACCGTGCCGCCCTGCGGCACGACTGCCCGCAGCGCAGGCGCCCTCCAGGGGCGCGGGAACTGCGCGACCAGCCACCAACCACCCGCACCCGACGCCGCAGAAGCGCGCCCACTCCCCCACCGCCCCAGCGGCACCACTGCCCGTAGCTACGCTCGGCGTTTGGGGAGGGGGATCCTCTGCAGGTCCCTCGCCACCGTCAGACCCGCCTCGTAGCCCGCCGCGCGCGCCTGGCGTTCGAACTCCTCCGGGTCCGTGTAGCGCTGGCTGAAGTGCGTGAGCACCAGGTTCCGTACGCCCGCGTCGCGGGCCACGCGGGCGGCCTGGCCGGCGGTCAGGTGACCGAACTCCACGGCGAGTTCCTCGTCCTCGTCGAGGAACGTCGACTCGATGACGAGCATGTCGCAGCCCTCGGCGAGCGCGTACACCCCGTCGCACAACCGGGTGTCCATGACGAACGCGAACCGCTGCCCGCGCCGCACCTCGCTGACGTCCTCCAGGGCGACCCCGTTCAGGGAGCCCTCACGCTGGAGGCGGCCGACGTCCGGGCCCTTGATGCCGTGCGCGGCGAGCCGGTCGGGCAGCATGCGGCGGCCGTCCGGCTCGACGAGCCGGTAACCGTACGCCTCGACGGGGTGGGAGAGCCGGCGCGCCTCCAGCGTGTAGCCGGCGGTGCGGGCGAGCGGGCCGTCGGTGTCGACGGGGTTCTCGGCGAGGGCGACGGTCTCGCGGTAGGCGGTCGCGTACCGCAGCCGGTCGAAGAACCGCTGCCCCGAGCGCGGGTAGTGCGCGGTGACCGGGTGCGGCACCTTGTCGAGGTTGATCCGCTGGATCACCCCGGCGAGCCCCAGGGAGTGGTCGCCGTGGAAGTGGGTGACGCAGATCCGGTTCACGTCGTGGGCGGCGGCCCCGGCGCGCAGCATCTGGCGCTGGGTGCCCTCGCCGGGGTCGAACAGGATGCCCTCGCCGTCCCAGCGCAGCAGGTAGCCGTTGTGGTTGCGGTGCCGGGTGGGGACCTGGCTGGCGGTGCCGAGCACCACCAGTTCACGGACGGACAAGGCTTATCCGGGGGGCCATTCGAGACCGCGTCCGCCCAGGACATGGGCGTGCGCGTGCCACACGGTCTGGCCGGCGCCGCTGCCGGTGTTGAAGACGATGCGGTAGCTCTCCAGCTTCTCGTCGTCCGCGACGGCCTGCGTCTCGCGCAGCACGTCCGCGGCGAGCTCGGGCGCCTCGGCGGCGAGCGCCGCGGCGTCCCGGTGGTGCGCCTTCGGGATCACCAGGACATGGGTGGGCGCCTGGGGGTTGATGTCTCGGAACGCGACGGTCGTGTCCGTCTCGCGCACGATCGTCGCCGGGATGCTGCCCGCGACGATCTTGCAGAACAGACAGTCGTCCTGAGGTTCCCCTGCCATACGCCCTCCTCGACCCGACGATCACTACAGGGGCATGCTACCGACCCGGCCCCGGGCCGTCGTGCCGCACGGGTGCGGTCACGACGGCTCCGGTCACGACAGCTCCGGCGCCACCTTCGCGGGCGTCTCCTCCAGCGCCTCCAGCGCCAGCCGCACCGCCTCGTCCAGCTGGACGTCCCGCCCGGCGGCGTAGTCCTGCGGGCGCTGGACGACCTCGACGTCCGGGTCGACGCCGTGGTTCTCGACGTCCCAGCCGTACCCCTCCAGCCAGAAGGCGTACTTGGGCTGGGTGACCAGCGTGCCGTCGACCAGCCGGTAGCGGCTGTCGATGCCGATGACGCCGCCCCAGGTGCGGGTGCCGACGACGGGGCCGATGCCGAGCGCCTTGATCGCCGCGTTGACGATGTCCCCGTCGGAGCCGGAGAACTCGTTGGCGACGGCGACGACGGGTCCCCGGGGCGCGTCGCGCGGGTAGCTCTCCGCGCGCATCCCGCGCGGCAGGTCCCAGCCGACGATCCGCCGGGCCAGCTTCTCCACCACGAGCTGCGAGGTGTGGCCGCCGCGGTTCTCCCGCACGTCCACGACCAGGCCCTCGCGCAGTACCTCCACCCGCAGGTCGCGGTGGATCTGCGCCCACCCGGGCGCCTGCATGTCGGGGACGTGGATGTAGCCGAGCCGGCCGCCGGACCTCTCCAGCACGTAGGCCCGCCGGTCGGCGACCCAGGCGTGGTAGCGCAGCGGCTCCTCGTCGGCGAGCGGGACGACGACCGCGTGCCGGTGCTCTCCCCCGCCGGCCGGTGACACGGTCAGCTCGACGGGCTTGCCCGCCGTCCCCACCAGCAGCGGCCCGGGGCCCGTCACCGGGTCGACCGGCTGTCCGGCGACGGCGACGATCGCGTCCCCGGGCCGGATCGCCACGCCGGGCGCGGCGAGCGGCGAGCGGGCCTCCGGGTCGGAGGTCTCGGCGGGCAGGACACGGTCCACCCGCCAGCTGCCGTCCTCGTGCCGGGAGATGTCCGCGCCGAGCAGTCCCTGCCGGGCTCCGCCGCCGAAGCCGCCGCGCGGGGTGACGTAGGCGTGCGAGGTACCGAGTTCGCCGTGCACCTCCCACAGGAGGTCCACCAGGTCGTCGTGGGTGGCCAGCCGGTCAAGGACGGGACGGTAGCGGTCCAGGACCCCGTCCCAGTCGACGCCGCTCATGTCGGGACGCCAGAAGTTGTCCCGCATGATGCGGCCGTTCTCGTCGAACATCTGCCGCCACTCGGCGGACGGGTCGACGAACTGGCGGACCCGGGCGAGGTCCACGGTGATGTTGGTGTCGCTGTCGTCGTCGCCGGAGGCGCGCCGGTCGCTGGGGACGACCTTCAGCCGTCCGTCGGTCCACAGCAGCACCCTCTTGCCGTCCCCGCTGACCTCGAAGTGGTCGGCGTCGACGGCGAGATGCTCGACGCGCTGCTGGGCGAGGTCGTAGCGCTCCAGGTCGGTCTTGGGATCCGGGTCGTCGGGCGTGGCCCGGGACGCGCCGAGCACGCCGCGCACCGGGTGCCGCAGCCAGAGCACGCCGTCCTTGGCGGCGCGCAGGTTGCTGTAGCGGGAGGCCTCGACCGGGAAGGGCACGATGCGGTCGGCCAGCCCGTCGAGGTCGATGCGCGTGGTGGGGGTGCCCTCGCTGTCGGGCGTCTCGTCCCGGTCCGGGGTCTCGAAGGGCCGGCCGTGCCGCTGCGGCCCGAACGGCGACGGGGTGGTCGCCGCGAGCGTGATCAGGTACGGCCGTACGCCTTCGACGAAGGCCAGGTCGAAGACGTGCTCGTCGTAGACCGGGTCGAAGGAGCGGGTGGACAGGAACGCGAGGTGCTTGCCGTCGAGGGTGAAGGCGGGCGCGTAGTCCTGGAAGCGCAGCGGGGTCGCCTCGGTGACCGACAGGTCGGTGGTGTTGGCGAGCTTGATCTGGCTGAGCGGACGCGGGCCGGGGTGGGACCAGGCGAGCCAGGTGGAGTCGGGTGAGAAGACCAGCCCGGAGACGTCGCCGTCCTCGCTGCGGTCCACCTCGCGGACCTCGCCGGTCTCCCGCTCGACGAGGAGGACGCGGCCGTCGTGCGAGGCGATCGCGGCGCGGCTGCCGTCGGGCGCCATCGCCAGCTCCACGACCCTGCCGAGCTGTCCGGCGGCCAGGCGGCGCGGGGTGGCGCCGGGGGCCGGTCCGGTGGCGGGGGCGAACTCCAGGGCGTCGTCGCCCTCGGCGTCCGTCACCCACACCACCCATTCCTCGCCGTCCGCGCGGAAGGTGCGCGGCCGGCGGGCCCGTACGCCCGGGGTCGCGGCGAGCGCGCGGGCGGGACCGGAGCGGTGGGTGACCCAGTGGACGGTGCCGCGCACGCAGACGGCGCTGCCGCGCGCGGTGTGGTCGGGGGACGCGGAGCCGAACCAGCGGGCCGCGTTCACCGGGAACGGCTGGAGGTCGACGCGCTGCCCGCCGAGCCGGACGTCGAGGCGGCGCGGCTCGGCGGTGTCGAGGTCGTCGAGGATCCACAGCTCGCCGGCGCTGGACCAGACGACCCGGGAGCCGTCGGTGGCCGCGTGACGGGCGTAGAAGCTGTCCAGGGGCGTGTGGCGGCGCAGGTCGGAGCCGTCGGCGAGGGAGGAGTACAGCGCGCCCGTGCCCTCGTGGTCGGAGAGGAACGCGATCCTCCCCCACTCTCGGCTGTGCTCGAGCGGGGGGACCCCCATCCCCACCCACTGCGGGTACTCGATGTTCCCGTCGAGGTCCTCGTGCAGCCGGACGAACTCGCCGTCGCCCTCCCGGTCGATCCACAGCTTGCCCGCGGTGCCGCCCCGGTAGCGCTTCCAGGCGGCGGCCTCGCGGCCCATCGTGGCGGACAGCAGGACGGTGTGCGGGCCCGCCGCGACGTCACCGACCGGCCCGTACGGCAGGGTCTCGGCGGGGCCGCCGTCGAGCGGCACGGCGCGCGCCCAGGTGCGGCGCAGGCTGGCCTGGCCGTACGTGCTGAGCGCGAGGACGCGGCCGTCGTCGGTCCAGCCGCGGACCTGGGTCTTCAGGCTGCCCCAGTGGGTCAGCCGCCGGGCGGGGCCGCCGTCGACGGGCGCGACGTGCACCTCGGGCGCGCCGTCGCGGGTGGAGGTCCAGGCGACGGTGGTGCCGTCCGGGGAGATCCGTGGATGGTTCACCGGCACGTTGTCCGCGCTGACCCGCCAGGCCCGGCCGCCGTCGAGCGGGGCGAGCCACACGTCGTCCTCGGCGGTGAAGGCGACCAACTCGCCGTGCGGATGCGGGAACCGGAGGTATGCGGTGGATGCGACCGATGCAGGCTGTGTCACCCGATCACCCTATGGGGGGCGCGCCCCGTCGGGCCAGGGGTTCGGATCACTTGCCCTCGACGGGGCGACAGGAGGGGTACTGGTCGCACCACACCGTCGTCGTGACGGTCACGGTGACGGTGGGCTCGGCGCCGCGCTGCGTGGGATCGCCCACTCGGGGCGGGTTCTTGGAGTCGCAGTCGCCCAGTCCCTCGACGTGGAACACCTGCCGGCCGTCCACCTTGGCGGTGAGATCCCCGCGTACGCAGGCGCCGTTGACGGCGTGGGTGACCTTGCCGGTGACGGTGATCTCCTTGCCGCCCTCGGTCTCGCCCTCGCAGTCGACCGAGGCGGCGGTCTCCCGCGACGCCGGTGAGGCGGAGCCGCCCCGGTCACCGAAGGACGCGTCGCAGGTGAGCCAGCGCACCTTGTCCTTCTGCCGGTTGAGCTCCTTCGTCACCGTGCCGTCGGTGGTGAGCGCGACGGCGGCGGAGCTGAGGCTGCCGCCCTCACAGGCGGTCACGCCGGTGACCGCGGCCACGGCGAACACGACGACGGCGGTGTGCCGCCGCCGACGCGGCCCTCCTCGGGCCCAGTTCTTCGCCCCCATGCACGGCAGCGTGCCACTGCCGCTCGCGCGGCGGTAGGGCGCATCGGGCCACGTGTGGCGCCCCCTCGCAGAGGCGGAGCCACAGATCAAGCCCCTCCGGCGTTCGAGGAGCGGGGTCCGGGGCGGAGCCCCGCGAGGTCAGGACCAGCGTCCGGTACGCCCCAGCAGCAGCGCCGCCGCAGCCGTCCCCGCCGTGGACGTCCGCAGCACACTCCGCCCCAGGCGATACGCCCGCGCCCCGACGCTCTCGAACAGCGTCAACTCCTCGGGGGACACCCCACCTTCAGGTCCGACGACCAGCACGATCCGCCCGGAGTCCGGCAACGGAACGCCGGCCAACGGCTCCGTCCCGCTCTCGTGCAGCACCGCCGCGAACTCCGCTTCGGCGAGAAGTGAGGCAACCCCCTTGCTCGTCGCCGCGTCCGCGACCTCCGGGAACCGCACCCGGCGCGACTGCTTGCCCGCCTCCCGGGCCGTCGCCCGCCACTTGGCGAGGGCCTTCGCGCCCCGCTCGCCCTTCCACTGGGTGATACAGCGCGAGGCCGACCAGGGCACGATCGCGTCGACGCCGACCTCGGTCATGGTCTCCACGGCCAGCTCGCCCCGGTCGCCCTTGGGCAGCGCCTGCACGACGGTCAGCCGGGGCGTCTCCGCGGGCTCCTCGACGATCTCGCCGAGCCGCACGATCAGCCGGTCCTTGCCCTCGGTGCCGTCCACCTCGCCCGCGGCCCAGCGGCCCGCCCCGTCGGTGAGGACGACCTCCTCACCGGCGCGCAGCCGCTTCACGGAGACGGCGTGCCGTCCCTCGGGGCCGTCGAGCACATGGCGGCCGGTGTCACCGGTGTCGAAGTGGTCGACGACGAAGACGGGCGCGGTCATCGGGTGCCTCCCGCCGACAACGCTGTCCGGGCGGCGGCCAGTTCGGCGGCCAGCACCTCCACCAGCTGGCCGGCGGGCAGCTCGCGGGCCATCCGGTGGCCCTGTCCCGCCCACAGCGCCAGGCCCTGCGCGTCCCCGGCCTTCGCGGCGGCCTTGCGCAGCGGCGCGGTCAGGTGGTGGACCTCCGGGTAGGCGGCGGGCGCGTAGGGGCCGTGCTCGCGCAGGAAGCGGTTGACCAGGGCGCGCGCCGGGCGGCCGGTGAAGGCGCGGGTCAGCTCGGTGCGGACGTGGAGGGGGTTGGTCAGGGCCTGCTTGTGCAGGGCGTGCGCGCCGGACTCGTGGGCGGCGACGAAGGCGGTGCCGAGCTGGGCGGCGGAGGCCCCGGCCGCGCACACGGCGGCGATCTGCCCGCCGCGCATGATGCCGCCCGCGGCGACGACCGGGATGCCGACGGACTCGCGGACCTGGGCGACCAGGGACAGCAGTCCGATGCCGCCGCCGTCCGTCTCCGGGGCGTCGCGGTGGGTGCCCTGGTGGCCGCCGGCCTCGACGCCCTGGGCGATCACCGCGTCGGCGCCGGCCCGTTCCACGGCGCGCGCCTCCTCGGCGGTGGTGGCGGTGACCAGCGTGACCGTGCCGACGCGGTGCAGCGCGTCGACGACCTCGCGGGCCGGCACGCCGAAGTGGAACGACACGGCCGGCACGGGGTTGTCGAGCAGCACGGCGAGCTTGGCGTCGTAGCCGTCGTCACGGCCGCTGTCAGGGTCGCCCAGCCCGGTCTCGTACCAGGAGGCCTCACCGGCCAGCTGGTGGGCGTAGACGTCGACGGCGGCGGGGTCGGCCGTCTCCGGCTGGGGCAGGAAGAGGTTGACGCCGAAAGGGCGGGAGGTCAGTCCCCGCAGCTGCTTGATCTCCTGGTACATCCCGTCCGCGGTCTTGTACCCGGCGGCCAGGAAACCGAGCCCGCCGGCCTCGGACACGGCGGCGGCGAGCTGCGGCACCGAGATGCCGCCCGCCATGGGCGCCTGCACGATCGGGTGCCGGAAGAGATCGGTCAGTACGGAGGACATGACCAAATGTTGTCACGTCCCCCGACCAACTCCGCATCGGCCCTTCCCCTTGGCATACGCCACTTTTCGGCGGGCCGCCGAGCACATCGGCGGCCCTCCGCGGGAAAGCGGGTCAGCGCCCGTTGAAGGCGTCCTTCAGCCGGGAGAACAGCCCCTGCTGCCCGGGCTGACTGTGCCTGCCCCCGGGGGCGACCCCCGGACCCCCCGGCAGCAGCGGCCTCGCCCCGGCGCACGCCGGTCAGCGTCCGTTGAAGGCGTCCTTCAGCCGGGAGAACAGCCCCTGCTGCCCGGGCTGGAACTGGCCCTGGGGCCGTTCCTCGCCGCGCAGCTTGGCCAGCTCCCGCAGCACGCGCTCCTGCTCCGGGTCCAGCTTGGTCGGGGTCTGCACCTCGACGTGGACGATGAGGTCACCGCGACCGCCGCCCCGCAGATGGGTGACACCCCGGCCGTGCAGCGGGATCGACTGGCCGGACTGGGTGCCGGGCCGGATGTCGACCTCCTCCAGGCCGTCCAGCGTCTCCAGCGGCACCTTGGTGCCCAGCGACGCCGCTGTCATCGGCAGCGTGACCGTGCAGTGCAGGTCGTCGCCGCGCCGCTGGAACTGCGAGTGCGGCAGCTCGTGGATCTCGACGTACAGGTCACCGGCGGGGCCGCCGCCCGGGCCGACCTCGCCCTCGCCCGCCAGCTGGATCCGGGTGCCGTTGTCGACACCGGCCGGGATCTTCACCGTGAGCGTGCGGCGGGAGCGGATCCGGCCGTCGCCCGCGCACTCCGGGCAGGGCGTGGGCACGACGGTGCCGAAGCCCTGGCACTGCGGGCACGGGCGGGACGTCATGACCTGGCCCAGGAAGGACCGGGTGACCTGTGAGACCTCACCGCGGCCGCGGCACATGTCACACGTCTGCGCGCTGGTGCCGGGCGCGGCGCCCTCGCCGCTGCACGTGGTGCAGACGACCGCCGTGTCGACCTGGATGTCCTTGGTCGTGCCGAACGCGGCCTCGTCCAGTTCCACCTCGATGCGGATCATGGCGTCCTGGCCCCGGCGGGTGCGCGAGCGCGGCCCGCGCTGCGACGCCGTGCCGAAGAACGCGTCCATGATGTCGGAGAAGTTGCCGAACCCGCCGGCCCCGAAGCCGCCCGCGCCGCCGGCGCCGCCGGACTGGGACAGCGGGTCGCCGCCGAGGTCGTAGACCTGCTTCTTCTGTGGGTCCGACAGCACCTCGTAGGCGGCGTTGATCTCCTTGAACCGCTCCTGGGTCTTCGGATCCGGATTGACGTCCGGATGCAGCTCGCGGGCGAGCCGCCGGAAGGCCTTCTTGATCTCTTCCTGCGACGCGTCGCGGCGTACGCCGAGTACGGCGTAGTAGTCCGTGGCCACCTATGACTCCGCCAGGATCTGTCCGACGTACCGTGCCACTGCGCGTACCGCTCCCATCGTTCCGGGGTAGTCCATGCGGGTCGGTCCGACCACGCCGAGCTTGGCGACAGCCTCGCCGCCCGAACCGTAGCCGACCGACACGACGGACGTGGAGTTGAGTCCTTCGTGGGCGTTCTCGTGACCGATCCGTACGGTCACACCCGGATCCTGCGCCTCGCCGAGCAGCTTGAGGAGCACGACCTGCTCCTCCAGCGCCTCCAGGACGGGCCGGATCGTGAGGGGGAAGTCGTGTCCGAAGCGGGTGAGGTTGGCGGTACCGCCGATCATCAGCCGCTCCTCGTTCTCCTCGACGAGCGTCTCCAGGAGAGTGGAGAGCACCGTGGAGACCGTACCGCGGTCGTCGGCCTCGAAGGCCTCCGGGAGGTCCTCCACCAGACTCGGCACATCGCTGAACCGGCGCCCCGCGACCCGGCTGTTGAGCCGCGCCCGCAGGTCGGCCAGGGACGCCTCACCGAACGGCGCCGGGCAGTCGACCATGCGCTGCTCGACCCGGCCGGTGTCGGTGATCAGCACCAGCATCAGCCGCGCCGGGGCGAGGGACAGCAGCTCCACGTGCCGCACCGTCGACCGGGTCAGCGAGGGGTACTGCACCACGGCGACCTGGCGGGTGAGCTGCGCCAGCAGCCGCACCGTCCGGGCCACGACGTCGTCGAGGTCGACGGCGCCCTCGAGGAAGTTCTGGATGGCCCGCCGCTCGGGCGGGCTCATCGGCTTGACGCCGGCCAGCTTGTCGACGAACAGCCGGTAGCCCTTGTCGGTGGGGATGCGCCCGGCACTGGTGTGCGGCTGGGCGATGAAGCCCTCGTCCTCCAGGGCCGCCATGTCGTTGCGCACGGTGGCCGGGGAGACGCCGAGGTTGTGCCGCTCGGTGAGCGCCTTGGAGCCGACGGGCTCCTCGGTGCCCACGTAGTCCTGGACGATCGCGCGCAACACCTGGAGCCTGCGTTCACTGAGCATCACGCACACCTCCAGCTGACTTCCGCCCGGTAACGACCCTGGCACTCTTCGCACGCGAGTGCCAGACTTCCCCGGCCCAGTGTACGGCCGGGGGGTACGCCCCCGGCAAGGCCGGTCCGTGCCGCCGTGCCCGGCGTCGTCGTCCCCCGCTAGCGTCCCGGTCATGACCGTGACTTGGGAAGAGTCGGGATGGGAGCAACTGGCGCCGGGGGTCGGTCGGCGCCGGCTGCCGGTGTGGGACTGCACGGCGGGGCTCGTGGTGGGCACCGACGGCCTCCTGGCCGTCGACGCGGGCTCCGCGCCGGCCGAGGGCGCGCGGTTGCGGACCGAGGCGCTGGAGCTGACCAGCCGCCGTGTGACACATCTCGCGCTCACCCACCCCCACTTCGATCACGTCCTCGGGGCGTCGGCGTTCGCGGGCGCCGAGGTGTACGGCGCGGTCGGGCTGGACGCGGCGCTCTCCGGGCGGGGGCGCGAGGAGCTGCGCGCGGACGCGGTGCGCTGGGGGCTGGACGCGCGGGTGGCGGACGAGGCGGTGGACGCGCTGACGCCGCCCCGGCACGCGGTGTCCGGGGAGTGGACGCTCGACCTGGGCGGCGGGCGGCGGGTGCTGCTGGCGAACGTGGGCCCGGGCCACACCGCCCACGACCTCGCCGTCCTGGTGCCCGGCGACCCGGGGGTCGTCTTCTGCGGCGACCTGGTCGAGGAGTCGGGCGAACCGCAGGCCGGACCCGACGCCGTGCCGTCCCGCTGGCCGGACGCGCTGGACCGGCTGCTCCGGCTCGGCGGCGAGGACGCGGTGTACGTGCCCGGTCACGGAGCGGTGGTCGACGCGGGGTTCGTGCGGGCCCAACGGGACGCGCTGGCGGCCCGGTTCGGCGTGTCGGACTGATCGCCCCCGGCACGATCCTCGTATCGTCGGCGGAATGCGCCAGTACTCCGCCGATCTGACCCCTCCGTGGAAGAAGTCGCAGCCCGCGCCCGAGGTCGCCGCCGAGCCGGGCCTCGTGGTGGAGGAGCCCGGCACCGGCTTCTGCGGTGCCGTGATCCGCTGCGAGGCGGGCACGGTCACCCTGGAGGACCGCTTCGGCAAGCACCGGGTGTTCCCGCTGGAGCCGCGCGGGTTCCTGCTGGAGGGGCGCGTCGTCACGCTGGTCCGGCCCGCGTCCGGCCCGGCGCGGCCCACCCGCACGGCGTCCGGCTCGGTGGCCGTCCCGGGCGCTCGGGCGCGCGTCGCCCGCGCGGGACGCATCTACGTCGAGGGCCGGCACGACGCCGAGCTGGTCGAGAAGGTGTGGGGCGACGACCTGCGCATCGAGGGCGTGGTCGTGGAGTACCTGGAGGGCGTGGACGACCTGCCGTCGATCGTCGAGTCCTTCGGCCCCGGGCCGGACGCGCGGCTGGGGGTGCTGGTGGACCACCTGGTGCCGGGTTCCAAGGAGTGGCGGATCGCCCAGGCGGTGACGAGTGAGCACGCGCTGGTGGTCGGTCACCCGTACATCGACATCTGGGAGGCGGTGAAGCCGGCGTCCGTGGGGATCGCCGGCTGGCCCCGGGTGCCGCGGGGGCAGGACTGGAAGACGGGGGTGTGCGAGGCGCTGGGGTGGCGGGTGGCCAACACGGGTGAGGCGTGGAAGCGGATCCTTGGCTCCGTCCACTCGTTCAAGGACCTGGAGCCCCAGCTCCTCGGGCGCGTGGAGGAACTCATCGACTTCGTGACGGCCCCGTCATCCTGACCCGTCGCCCCTGGGGCCGGACGGGCTGAGAATCAGCCCGTCCGGCGTTTGAGGAGCGGGGTCCGGGGCGGAGCCTCGGGACGGGAAGGGGCGGCGGGGGCGAGGAAACCTCCGGTCAGTCGACCAGGTCGCGCACCACGGCGTCAGCCAGCAGCCGCCCCCGCAGGGTGAGGGCAGCCCGCCCCTCCTCGAAGGACTCGGGACGGAGCAAACCGTCCGACAGCGCCCGCCGCGCAGCGGCAAGCCCGTCCGCCCGGAGAAGATCCAACGGCACCCCGTCCAGCAGCCGCAGCTCCAGCAGAATCCGCTCGACCCGCTGATCCTCGGCGGACAACACCTCCCGCCCCGCCCCCGGCGACCTACCCGCGGCCAGCGCCCCCGCATACGCCCCCGGATGCTTCACGTTCCACCACCGCACCCCACCCACGTGCGAGTGTGCCCCGGGCCCGGCCCCCCACCAGTCGGCCCCCCGCCAGTACAGCTCGTTGTGCAGACAACGCCCCGCCTCCGAGGTGGCCCAGTTCGACACCTCGTACCAGGAGAACCCCGCCTCCGACAGCCGCTCCTCGGCGATCAGATACCGGTCCGCGTGGACGTCGTCGTCCGTCATCGGCACCTCGCCCCGCCGGATCCGCCGGGCCAGCTGCGTACCCTCCTCGACGATCAGCGCGTACGCGGACACATGGTCCGGTCCGGCGCCGATCGCCGCGTCCAGCGACGCACGCCAGTCGTCGTCCGACTCCCCCGGCGTGCCGTAGATCAGGTCGAGGTTGACGTGCTCGAACCCGGCCGCGCGGGCCTCGGCGACGCACGCCTCGGGCCTGCCGGGGGTGTGCGTGCGGTCGAGGACCTTCAGCACGTGCTGCCGGGCGCTCTGCATGCCGAAGGAGACGCGGTTGAAGCCGCCGGCCCGCAGCTCCGCCAGGTAGGCGGGGTCGACCGACTCGGGGTTCGCCTCCGTCGTGACCTCGGCGTCCGGCGCCAGCCCGAACTCCTCACGGATCGCGCCCAGCATCCGCACCAGGTCACCGGCGGCGAGCAGCGTGGGTGTGCCTCCGCCGACGAACACCGTGCGCACCGGCCGCGGGTCGTCGCCGAGCACCTTGCGGGCCAGGCGGACCTCGTCGACGAGGGTCTCGGCGTAGTTGTCGCGGGAGGCCAGCACACCGCCGCTGCCGCGCAGCTCGGTCGCGGTGTAGGTGTTGAAGTCGCAGTAGCCGCAGCGGGTCGCGCAGTAGGGGACGTGCAGGTAGAACCCGAGGGGGCGGTCGGCCGCCCCCGCGAGCGCGGACGCGGGCAGCGCGCCGTCGGCGGGGACGGGCTCGCCGTCGGGGAGTGCGGAAGGCATGTGCTCCATTGTCCCGCACCCCGCCCGCTCCCCTTCCACGCCGCCCGCGCCGGGGCGCGTACGCCCTGGCGTGCTCACTCCGCCTGGAGCACCAGCAGGGCGAGGTCGTCCGCCGGGGGCCGCGCCCCGAAGTCGTGCACCAGCCGGGTGATCCGTTCCGCTATGGCCCCGGCCTCCATGCCGGCGCAGCCCGCCAGCGCCGTGGCCAGTCCGTCACCGTCGTCGAACTGCCGCGACCCGGAGCGCCGCTCGGTGACCCCGTCGGTGACGCACAGCAGGCTGTCGCCGGAGTACATCTCGAAGGTCTCGCTGGTGTACGTGGCGTCCTCGACGACCCCGAGCAGCGTCTGGGGCTGGGCGACGGTACGGACGGTGCCCTCGGGGCCGAGCAGGAGGGGCAGGGGGTGTCCGGCGGAGGCGAGGGTGCAGCGCACGCCGCCGTCGAAGGGGACGAGCTCGCCGTAGAGGAGGGAGAGGAAGCGGGTCTGGGGACCGTCGCCGGGGGCGGTCGGGCGGGCGCCTGCGGCCACCAGCGCGCGGGCGGCGGCGTCGGCGGCCTCGGTGGCGTCGTCGAGGAGGAGCTGGTTGAGCCGGTCGAGGACGTCGGCGACGCGGTAGCCCTCGCGGGCGAGCAGCCGCAGCCAGGGCCGGACCAGTCCGATGACGACGGCCGCCTCGGGTCCCTTGCCCTGGACGTCGCCGACGGCGAAGCACCAGCGTCCGCGGCCGGCCGGGAAGAGGTCGTAGAAGTCGCCGCTGGGGCCGCCCTTGTCGCACGGCTCGTGGACGAGGGCGCTGCGCACGCCGGGGATCTCGGCGACGGCGCCGGGCAGCAGGCCGCGCTGCAGCACGGCGCTGATGGTGGCCTGGCGGGCGTACTGCCGGGCGGCGCCGATGGCGAGCGCGACCCGTCGTCCGAGGTCCTCGACCAGCCCGGTGATCTCGTCGGGGAAGCGGTCGATGCCGCCGCGGCCGATGACCAGGGTGCCGAGCGGGCGCCCTCCGGCCACGAGCCGGTAGGCGAGCGCGGTCCCGGGCGGCGCGGCGGCCGCCCCCTCCACAGCACCCCCACGGGCCCCACCGGTGTCCTCGACCGGACCGGGGCCCGCACCCACCAAATCGGCCACAGCGGGCCGGGGCCACGGGTAGGGCACGGGGTCCGTGCCGAGCGGGTCGTCGGGGTGCGGCGGCGGGTTCCCCTCCAGCACCCGGCTCAGCTCCTCGACGTACTGCTCGCCGGCGTGCCAGACGCGGGCGAGCCGGCCGCCGGCGCGGGTGCCGCCGGGCCGGCCACCGAGGGCCGTGGTCTCGTCCTCCAACCAGACCGCGCACCAGTCGGCGAGCCGCGGCACGATCAGCTGTCCGGCGAGGGAGGCGACCAGGTCCTCGTCGAGCTGCCCGGCGAGCAGGTCGGAGGCCTCCGCCAGGAAGGAGAGCGCGCCCCGGCCCAGCCAGGCGCCGTCCCGCCCGGGGCGGCGGGCCAGCCAGTCGTCGCCGTAGGAGGCGGCCCGCCAGGCGTCCCGGGTGCCGTCGCGCGGGCCGGTCCGTGCCCGGGGTGCGAGCGGGTCGGAGGCCAGGTGGGCGGCGGCCCGCAGGTCCCGCGCCGGGTCGCGCTCCCCGGCGTACGTCTCGGCGAGGTCGCCCGCCGCGTGGTCGTGGGCCGCCAGCCGCGCCCACACGGTCTTGGTGCCGGGGCGGTAGGTGATGCCCCAGGACTCGGCGAGCGCGGCGACCAGGCGCAGACCGCGCCCGTACTCGGGGGTGTCGTGCGCCGGCGCCTCCGGTGCGCCGTCGTGCGGGGCGCGCGCGGGGTGGTGGTCGGCGACCTCGACGACGAGTGCGCCGGTGTCCTCCTCCAGCCGGCAGGTCAGGTGCACCTCGGTGCCGGCGTGGACGACGGCGTTGGTGACGAGTTCGCTGGCGACGAGGGCGGCGTCGTCGCCGACCCGGCCGGTGAGGAGATCCGCGCCGGGCGGCGAGAGCTGCGCCCACTCGGTGAGTGTCTTGCGCAGCAGGGCGCGTGCGGAGCCCGGGGCGAGGGGACTTCCGGACAGCGTCGCCTCCACCCGCGTGCACCCCCGCACGTCGGGGGCGCACGAGGTGGTCTCCCGTTGGGTCGGAATGGCCCGCATGGGCAGCTCCCCGGGCAGTTCGTACGAATAGAACCTCGTCGCTGCCCACAGGGTGACAGAACGGACCCACCCATAAGCGTGGAGTCACGAAAGTGGATCGCTTGTCGGGGGAACAGTGCTCCGTCTTCGTTCAAGAGTGGAGACGCAACCGCTCGTTTTCGGTCATCGGGGAACGAGGAGGCGCACACCCCGCGCCCACCGTGAAGGACGGGGCGGGGTGCCGGGCGACCGCGACCGGACCGGGGGGCTGGGGCGGCCGGGGCGGCCGCGACGGCCGGTCGCGGTCAGGAGAAGTCGAGGACCAGGCGGCCGCGCAGCCCCCCGGCTTCGAGCAGGCGGTGCGCCTCGGCCGCGTCGGACGCCGGAAGCACCTTGGCGACACGCAGGGACAGCACGCCCTCCTCGGCCTGCCGGCGCAGCGTGTCCAGCAGGGCGGTGTCGGTGGCGACGCTCGCGACGAAGACCGGGGTCACCGTGATGTCGCGCTCGTCCGGCCCCTGCCATCCCCTCAGCTCGACCAGCGTGCCGCCGTCCGCCACGGCGGGGACGACCTCGTCCCGCTGGTGGGAACCGTCCACCAGCCCGGGTACGCCGTCCGGCAGCAGCGCCCTGACACGCTCGGCCACGTCCGTGCCCCGGTCGACCACGTGGTCGGCGCCGAAGCCGCGGACCAGGTCACGGTCGTGCGGGGCGGCGTCCGCGACGACGGTCAGCCCGTCGGCCTTGGCCAGTTCGATCGTGTACGCGCCGACGGCACCGGCCGCGCCGGTCACGGCGACGGTCGCGCCGGCCGGGAGGGCGAGGGTGTCCAGGGCCAGCCGGGCGGTGGCCGCGTTCATCAGCAGGGTGGAGGCCTCGGCGTGGCCGGACCCGGCGGGCGCGGGGACGACCGACGCGGCGGGCACGACGATCTGCTCGGCGTAGGCGCCGCCCTCCGGACGGGTGGGCAGCACCAGGGCGACGACCCGCTGCCCCACGGCGAGCCGGTCGTCGACGCCGGGGCCGAGCTGGTCGATCACGCCCGCCGCGTCCATGCCGGGCAGGAACGGCGGCGGGATGTCCCGCATCCGGGCGGCGTGGCCTCCGGTGCGCATCATGGCGTCGGTGGGGTTCACGGCGGCCGCGTGCACCCTGATCCGGACCTCGCCGGGGCCCGCCTCGGGCGCGGGCAGCTCCACCTCGCGCAGAACGTCCGGGCCGCCGTAGGTGCTCAATCCGATTGCCCTCATGGCGAGAGGCAACCGCGCCGGCCCACGATGGATTCCCGGGAGCCCTCTCGCGGGCACGCCGGGACGTCCTCGGGCGGGCCCCGTTCAGCCGTTCACCGCGGCGGCGGTGGGCGGGCAGTGCGGAAGCGACGGGCGGTCCTTCGTACGGACGGCGGGCAGCCAGGCGGTGGCGCCGGTGCGCGGGAGCGAGACGCGGAACCAACTGTCGGAGCGCAGGGCCTCCTCGTCGGTGATGGGCACCCCGCCGTCCAGCCGGCAGTCGGCGGGCAGGACGTCTCCGTGCCACACCCGGGTCGGCACGACGTTCTCCGCGGTGTAGGCCCGCCGCGGGTCGACGGCCAGCCCGAGGCTGCACTGCGCCGGCCGGTCGGACCGGTCCTGACAGCCTCGTTGGGCGTTGAACACCTCGATCCGCGCCGACCTGGCCGTACCGGCCCCGCTCTCGGACCCCGCCTCGGTGAGCGTGGCCGCTCCCACGGCACACAAGGACGCCGCCAGCAGAGCGACGCGCGCGCGGTTGCGCGGGCGCGCGGGGGCGCTCCGGACCGTCCGGTGGGCCGCGATCCGCGCCTGGAGGCTCTCGGCGGCGTGCGCGGCCCGTGCGGCGTGGGTGGGGGCGAGGCAGCCGGTGATCAGTTCGCGCCAGAATGCGGGTACGGCCGCGTCCAGCCGCAAGGCGGCACGGCCCGCCGCGTACTCCTGCACGGCGGCCCCGCGCGCCGCCGACGTGGGCGCCGCCGCCAGCACCCCGCCGGCTCCCAGGGCCATGGCGGCCGAGACGCCTCCGGCCGACTTCAGGATGCTTCTGCGCGTGGGGCGGTGCGGGGTCAACGTGGCCTCCCTGGTCGCGGCTGTGGTCCGGGGGGTCCGGTCCATCGGCGCTTCGGAAGGTAGCGGCGGGACGCCGGCCGAAGAATCCGGAACGTTACGGACTGACAGCCGTGGCCGTCTCGGCTAGCGAGGAGGACGGGGCGCGGGCCGCGGGCCCGGCGGTCGTTCCGGCGTCGGGCCGGACCACCGGGCGGTCCGGCGCGCACGGCGAAGGGGACGGGCTGCCTCCGGACCGCTCGGTCCGGAGGCAGCCCGCCCCCTTGCTCCTGCTCCACGGACAGCCCTTCATGGGACGCCCGCGCGTATCAGGCCCGCGTCTACGGCACCGCGTGCCGGGTGACGCCTGCCGGGCCCCGACGTCTCGGCCCCCGCGTCTCAGGCCTCCCGCGCGCCTTCGTACATCTCCTCGATGAGGTGCTTGTACTCGCGCTCCACCACCGGCCGCTTGAGCTTGAGGCTCGGGGTGATCTCGCCGTGCTCGACGTCGAGGTCACGCGGCAGCAGGCGGAACTTCTTGATGGTCTGCCAGCGCTGCAGGCCCTCGTTGAGCTGTTTGACGTAGCCGTCGACCATCTCGACCGTCGCCGGGGCGGCGACGATGTCCGCGTAGGACTTGCCCTCCATGCCGTTCTCCGCCGCCCAGGCGGTGATGGACGGCTCGTCGAGGGCGATGAGGGCGGTGCAGTAGTTCCGGTCGGCGCCGTGCACGAGGATGTTGGAGACGTACGGGCAGACCGCCTTGAACTGGCCCTCGACCTCGGCGGGCGCGATGTACTTGCCGCCGGAGGTCTTGATCAGGTCCTTCTTGCGGTCGGTGATGCGCAGGTAGCCGTCGGCGGACAGCTCACCGATGTCACCGGTGTGGAACCAGCCGTCCTCCTCCAGGACCTCGGCGGTCTTCTCGGGCAGGTTGTGGTAGCCCTGCATGATGCCGGGGCCGCGCATCAGGATCTCGCCGTCGTCGGCGATGCGGACCTCGGTGCCGGGGAGCGGCTTGCCGACGGTGCCGGTGCGGTAGGCCTCGCCGGGGTTCACGAAGGAGGCCGCGGAGGACTCGGTGAGACCGTAGCCCTCCAGGATGTGGATGCCGGCGCCGGAGAAGAAGTAGCCGATCTCGGGCGCGAGGGCGGCGGAGCCGGAGACGCAGGCGCGCAGCCGGCCGCCGAAGGCCTCACGGATCTTGGCGTAGACGAGCTTGTCGGCGAGGGCGTGCTTGGTGCGCAGTCCGGCCGGGGCGGTCGCGCTGCCGGTGCGGCGGAAGTTGTCCTGCGTGACCTTGGCGTACTCGCGGGCGACGCCCGCGGCCCACTGGAAGATCTTGTACTTGGCACCGCCGCCGGCCTTCGCCTTGGCGGCGACGCCGTTGTAGACCTTCTCGAAGATGCGGGGCACGGCGGCCATGTAGGTCGGCTGGACCACCGGCAGGTTCTCGATGATTTTGTCGACGCGGCCGTCGACCGCGGTGACGTGGCCGACCTCGATCTGGCCGGAGGTGAGGACCTTGCCGAAGACGTGGGCCAGCGGCAGCCACAGGTACTGCACGTCGTCGCTGCTGACCAGGCCGGTCGCGGCGATCGCCTTGGCCATGTACGACCAGTTGTCGTGCGGCAGGCGCACGCCCTTGGGGCGGCCGGTGGTGCCGGAGGTGTAGATGAGGGTGGCGAGCTGGTCCTTGGTGATCGCCGCGACCCGCTCCTTGATCAGCTCCGGCTCCTTCTGGAGGCGGGCGGCGCCGCGCTTCTCCAGCTCGGCCAGGCTGATCACGAAGTCGTCGGTGTCGACGCCCTCCGCGTCGACCACCACCACGCGGGTCAGATCGGGCAGCTCGTCGCGCTTGGCGACGGCCTTGGCGGCCTGCTCGCCGTTCTCCGCGATGAGCACCCGGCTCTGTGAGTCGGACAGGATGTACGCCGACTCGTCGGCGTTGGTCTGCGGATAGATCGTGGTGGTGGCGGCGCCGGCGCAGAGGATGCCGAGGTCGGTGAGGATCCACTCGACCCGGGTGGAGGAGGCGAGGGCGACCCGCTCCTCCGGCTGCACGCCCAGTTCGATCAGGCCGGCCGCGATCGCGTGGACCCGCTCGGCGGCCTCGGACCAGCTCAGCGACTTCCAGTCGTCCGGGCCCTCTCCGGAGGCCGGTGGGACCGGGTAGCGATAGGCCTCGGCGTCCGGTGTGGCCGCCACACGCTCCAGGAAGAGGGTCGCCACGCTCGGCGGACGGTTCTCGATCAGTGTCTGTGTGTCGCTCACGACATCCTCCGGGGCCCGCGACGGTGCGGCTGACTCAGTGCGGCTGGGGTTTCCTCGCGTCGTTGTTTAACTCGCGAGTAACTATCGAGCACGGACAGAGTAAAGGTCGACCGGCCACCGCGTAAGGGGCCACGGCCTGTAACTTCACACAGACAGCCACGTGACCGACACGCAGGGCCCGCCGCGCGTGCGCGCGGCGGGCCCCCGTTTCGCCCGAATTGCGGAGTGACCCGCGGTAACAGGCGGTTACTTCTTGCCCTTGCCCGATCCGGCGTTCTCGTCGCTGGACAGGACGGCGATGAAGGCCTCCTGCGGAACCTCCACGGAACCCACCATCTTCATCCGCTTCTTGCCTTCCTTCTGCTTCTCCAGCAGCTTCCGCTTACGGGAGATGTCACCGCCGTAGCACTTGGCCAGCACGTCCTTGCGGATGGCGCGGATGGTCTCGCGGGCGATGACCCGCGAGCCGATGGCCGCCTGCACGGGCACCTCGAACGCCTGCCGCGGGATCAGCTCCTTCAGCTTGGCGACGAGCCGTACCCCGTACGCGTACGCCTGGTCCTTGTGGGTGATCGCGGAGAACGCGTCCACCTTGTCGCCGTGCAGCAGGATGTCCACCTTGACCAGACTGGAGGTCTGCTCGCCGGTGGGCTCGTAGTCGAGGGAGGCGTAGCCGCGGGTCTTGGACTTCAGCTGGTCGAAGAAGTCGAAGACGATCTCGGCGAGCGGCAGGGTGTAGCGGATCTCGACGCGGTCCTCGGAGAGGTAGTCCATGCCGAGCAGCACACCGCGCCGGGTCTGGCACAGCTCCATGATCGCGCCGATGAACTCGCTGGGTGCGAGGATCGTGGCGCGCACGACCGGCTCGTAGACCTCGTCGATCTTCCCCTCGGGGAACTCGCTCGGGTTGGTGACGGTGTGCTCGCTGCCGTCCTCCATGACCACGCGGTAGACCACGTTGGGCGCGGTGGCGATCAGGTCGAGCCCGAACTCGCGCTCCAGCCGCTCACGGATCACGTCCAGGTGCAGCAGGCCGAGGAAGCCGACGCGGAAGCCGAAGCCGAGGGCGGCGGAGGTCTCCGGCTCGTAGACCAGGGCGGCGTCGTTGAGCTGGAGCTTGTCCAGGGCCTCGCGCAGCTCCGGGTAGTCCGAGCCGTCCAGGGGGTAGAGGCCCGAGAACACCATCGGCTTGGGGTCCTTGTAGCCGCCGAGCGCCTCCTCGGCACCCTTGTGCTGGCTGGTGACGGTGTCACCGACCTTCGACTGACGGACGTCCTTCACACCGGTGATCAGGTAGCCCACCTCGCCGACGCCGAGGCCGTCGGCCGGCAGCATCTCGGGCGAGTTGGTGCCGATCTCCAGCAGCTCGTGGGTGGCGCCGGTGGACATCATCCGGATGCGCTCGCGCTTGTTGAGCTGGCCGTCGATGACACGGACGTAGGTGACGACACCGCGGTAGGAGTCGTAGACCGAGTCGAAGATCATCGCGCGGGCGGGGGCGTCCGCGACGCCGACCGGGGCGGGCACTTCGGCGACCACGCGGTCCAGCAGCGCCTCGACGCCGAGACCGGTCTTCGCGGAGACCTTCAGCACGTCGTCCGGGTCGCAGCCGACCAGGTTCGCCAGCTCCTCGGCGAACTTCTCCGGCTGAGCGGCCGGCAGGTCGATCTTGTTGAGGACCGGGATGATCTGGAGGTCGTTCTCCATCGCCAGGTACAGGTTGGCGAGGGTCTGCGCCTCGATGCCCTGGGCCGCGTCGACGAGGAGGATGGTCCCCTCGCAGGCCGCGAGCGAACGGGAGACCTCGTACGTGAAGTCGACGTGCCCCGGGGTGTCGATCATGTTGAGGATGTGCGTGTTGCCCTTGTCGTGGGTCGGGGCCCACGGCAACCGCACCGCCTGGGACTTGATCGTGATGCCGCGCTCACGCTCGATGTCCATGCGGTCGAGGTACTGAGCGCGCATCTGCCGCTGCTCGACCACACCGGTCAGCTGGAGCATCCGGTCGGCGAGCGTGGACTTGCCGTGGTCGATATGGGCGATGATGCAGAAATTGCGGATCAGCGCCGGGTCGGTACGGCTCGGCTCGGGCACATGGCTGGGGATCGCGGGCACGCAGGGTCCTGATTCTTGAGGCGTCCGCATACGTGTGCTTGTCCGTCTGCGGTCTCGGGTCGGATCGATACGTAGCCTCCATGGTCCCACGCGTGGGGACCGGGGACGGGTTTGGGCCACCGAATCGGCCGCTGGTAGTGTGGGGGGCTGTGTCTCATGCCCTCTCAGCGCGAGGCACACCCAAGAAATCACCCGGTACGGAATCCGTGCGGCCCCGTACGGCCCCGTGCCAGAACCTGTAGAGGCTCATTCGTGGCGAACATCAAGTCCCAGATCAAGCGGAACAAGACCAACGAGAAGGCGCGGCTGCGCAACAAGGCCGTCAAGTCCTCTCTGAAGACCGCGATCCGCAAGGCCCGCGAGGCCGCTGCCGCGGGTGACGTCGAGAAGGCCACCGAGTACCAGCGCGCTGCCGCGCGTCAGCTCGACAAGGCCGTCTCCAAGGGCGTCATCCACAAGAACCAGGCCGCCAACAAGAAGTCGGCGCTGGCTCAGAAGGTCGCGGCCGTCAAGGCCTGAATCACCCTGATCTGATCGTCGGCGGGACCCGGGCGGGCCCTCTCTCATCCGCCCCCTGCCGGCACCACGAGCTCGTACGCGGCCTGCGTTCGCCACGCGGGTACGAGCTCATCGGCTTCATCCGAAGGCCCCGTCTCCCCACCCTTCCCCAGGGCGGGAGCGGGGCCTTCGGCGTGCCGCCGCGCGGGGAGTGGGCTTCCGCGACGCCCCGGGGGCCGGGGTCGGCTCGCCCCGCCGCGCTCACGGTGGGGGCGAGCGCGCTCGTCGAGCGGGGCGGGCGGGGGCGCTCGTCAGCGAGGGCTGGCACGCACGCTGGTCAGCGGGTTAGCGGGGACTGGTCAGCGGGGCCGACGGAAGCGCTCGTCAGCAGCCGGCGGAGGCGCTCGTCGATGAAGTCGGCGAGCACACTCGTCAGCAGGGCCGACAGGGCGCTCGTCAACGGGAGGCGGGGGCACTGGTCAGCGGGGTCGACGGGGGCGCTCGTCAACAGAGCCGACGGGGGCGCTCGTCAATGAAGTCGGCGAGCACGCTCGTCAGTCACGCGCGGCCGCGGGAGCGGGCCGCGCGGGCGATGGTGACGACCGCCTTCTCCAAGGCGTACTCCGGGTCGTCCCCGCCGCCCTTGACGCCCGCGTCCGCCTCGGCGACCGCGCGCAGCGCCACGGACACCCCGTCCGGGGTCCAACCGCGCATCTGCTGCCGCACCCGGTCGATCTTCCACGGCGGCATGCCCAGCTCGCGCGCCAGGTCCGCGGGCCGGCCGCCGCGCGCCGAGGACAGCTTGCCGATGGCCCGAACGCCCTGGGCCAGCGCGCTGGTGATCAGCACCGGGGCCACGCCGGTCGACAGCGACCAGCGCAGGGCCTCCAGGGCCTCCGCCGTGCGTCCCTCGACCGCCCGGTCCGCGACCGTGAAGCTCGACGCCTCGGCCCGCCCGGTGTAGTACCGGCCGACGACGGCCTCGTCGATCGTGCCCTCGACGTCCGCGACCAGCTGCGTCACCGCGGAGGCCAGCTCACGCAGATCGCTGCCGATGGAGTCGACCAGGGCCTGGCACGCCTCGGGCGTCGCCGACCGCCCGGTGGCACGGAACTCGCCCCGCACGAAGGCCAGCCGGTCCGCCGGCTTGGTCATCTTCGGGCAGGCCACCTCCCGCGCGCCCACCTTGCGGGCCGCGTCGACCAGCCCCTTGCCCTTCGCGCCGCCCGCGTGCAGCAGGACGAGGGTGATCTCCTCGGCGGGCGAGGACAGGTACGCCTTGACGTCCTTGACGGTGTCGGCCGACAGGTCCTGCGCGTTCCGCACGACCACGACCTTGCGCTCGGCGAACAGCGAAGGGCTGACCAGCTCGGCGAGGGTGCCCGGCTGAAGCTGGTCCGGGGTCAGGTCGCGCACGTCCGTGTCGGGGTCCGTGGCCTTCGCGGCGGCCACCACCTCCCGCACGGCGCGGTCGAGCAGCAGCTCCTCCTGGCCCACGGCGAGCGTCACGGGGGCGAGGGGGTCGTCGGATGCGTTCTTCCTGGCCATCGCCGACAAGCATCCCACGGGCCACCGACATCCCCGCCCGGCCGGACTCGCGGGCCCGGTACGCGGCCGCCGCGCCCCGGTGGCTACGGTTCCTCGCGCCAGCCGTCCCACCGGGCCACGAACTCGTTCAGCTCGCCGGCGTCCAGCCGCCCCGCCTCGTCCCGCAGGAGGACGAGCCACTGCGCGTCCTCCGCGTCGTCCTCCCCCGCGAGGGCGTCCCGCACGAGCCGCGGCTCCTCGTCGACGCCGAAGCGCTCCTCCAGCGCCTCGGCCACCTCCTCGGCCGCGTCCCGGTCGGGCAGCACCAGCACATGTCGCACATCACTCACACGGGTCATTGTCCGGTACGGGGTCAGCCGTCCGTACCGGCACCCCGCACCGCCGGCACCGCGTCCAGCGTGATCCCGAACTCGTCCCGGTAGAGGTCCAGCACCTCCTCGTCCGCCCCGATCTCCCGCACCTGTCGCGTCCCGTCCGGCGCCGTGACCGTCAGCCGCCGCCCGCTGAGCGTGACCCGGCCGCCGTCCGCGGTGACCCGCGAGCACACCAGCGACCGCGGGAAGTGGGACGCCGGTGAGGTGCTGTGCCACCACGCCCCGGCAGCGAAGTCGCCGAGCACCCTGGGCCGTACCTCCAGCCGGTACACGGGCCGGCCGTCGTGCAGCACGTCCAGGTCCGCCGCCTCCTTCGCGCCGTGCCCGCCGCGCGCCCCGGCCGCGTCCGCCCCGGCCTCCACGATCCGGAACACGCCCGCCGGGTCCTGCTGCTCCCGCCGCTCCCCGAAGGCGAGCGGCAGATGGAAGTGCGCCCCGAACCCGACGTCCACCAGCCGGTCCCCGCCGTCCACCGTCCGCACCCGCAACGCGAGATGGTCGTACGGGATGCCCAGCCGGCCGCCCTCGCCGTGGACGCGCGCGGGAAGCAGGGCGACGTCGTAGCCGAGCGCGGTCAGCAACGTCCCGAAGGCACCGTTGAGTTCGTAGCAGAACCCGCCGCGCCCGGCCTCCACCACCTTGTCCAGCAGCCGCTTCTCCTCCAGCACGATCTCCTCGCCGAGATGCACGGAGAGGTTCTCGAACGGCACGGTCCGCAGATGACTCAGATGCAGCTCGCGCAGGGCGTCCAGGGTGGGCCGGGCCGGCTGCTCCACCCCCAGGCGGCGCAGATAGGCGTCGATCGTCGCGGGGTTCGTCCCCTCGGTCATGCTCTCAGTGTCGCGCCACCTCCAGCTCTCCGCTCCCGTCCGTACCGACGGTGACCGCCAGCGCCCCGTCCCGGTCCGTACGCAGCACCACCGCTCCCCCGGCGCGCAGCGCGTCGACCGTCCCCGGGGCGGGGTGGCCGTAGGAGTTGTCCTCGCCGGTGCTGATCAGCGCCAGCCGGGGGGCGGTAAGGCTCACGAGGCCCGGATCCTGGTACGCCGAGCCGTGGTGGGCGACTTTGAGGACGTCGACGCCGGTCAGGTCCCGTGCCGCCGGTGACCGGGCCAGGGCGCGCTGGGCCGGAGGTTCCAGGTCGCCCAGGAGCAGCAGGCGCAAGCCCCCGGTGCGGACCAGCATGGCCACGCTGGCGTCGTTCGGGCCCTCCACCGCCGGGTGGGCGCCGGGCGGGGGCCACACCACCTCCCAGGACAGGTCGCCGGCCCGCCGCCGCTCCCCCGCGACGACCCGGGTCACCGGAACCCCCGCGTCGGCCGCGGCTCTCCGGACGAACGCCGCCTGGTCGGCCGGTTCCTCGAAGGCCGTCGTCCCGATGGCACCCACCGCACGTCCGCGCAGCACCCCTGTCAGACCGGCCACGTGGTCGGCATGGAAGTGGGTCAGCACGACCAGGGGGACGCGGGTGACGCCCAAGGAGTCCAGGCAGCGGTCGACGAGGACCGGGTCGGGTCCGGCGTCCACGACCACCCCGGTCCCCTCGCCCGCCGCCAGCACCAGCGCGTCGCCCTGTCCCACGTCGCACATCACCATCCGCCAGTCCGGCGGCGGCCAGCCCGTGATCGGGCGGACGAGCGGCCGGGGCTGCACCACCAGCAGCGCCAGCAGCAGTGCGCACGCCGCGCACCACCAAGGGTGTCGCAGCAGTCGCCGCCCCACGAGCAGCGCGGCCAGGGTGACGGCGCCGAGGGCCGCCGCGCCGGTCCAACTGCCGGGCCAGTCCACCCCCGCGCCGGGCATGGCCGCCCCGGTGCGGGCGACCTTCGCGATCCACCCGGCGGGCCAGCCCGCGCACCAGGCCACCGCCTCGGCCAACGGCATCGCGACCGGCGCGGTGGCCAGGGCCAGGAAGCCCAGCACCGTGGCCGGCGCGAGCGCGGCCTCGACGAGCAGGTTGCACGGGATCGCCACCAGGCTCACCCGCGCGGACAGCACGGCGACCACCGGGGCGCAGAGCGCCTGGGCCGCGCCCGCCGCCGCCAGGGCCTCCGCGACGCGGGGCGGCACCCCGTGGCGGCGCAGTCCCTCGCTCCAGCGCGCCGCGAGGGTGAGCAGCGCGCCGGTGGCCAGCACCGAGAGCAGGAAGCCGTAACTGCGGGCCAGCCATGGGTCGTACAGCACCAGCAGCAGGACGGCCGTCGCCAGGGCCGGGACCAGGGATCTGCGGCGGCCGGTGGCGAGCGCGAGCAGGGCGACCGATCCGCAGGCGGCGGCGCGCAGCACGCTGGGGTCGGGCCGGCACACGACGACGAACGCGAGGGAGAGCACCGCGCCCAGCACCGCCGTGGTCCGCAGGGAGATGCCGAGGCGGGGCGCGAGTCCCCGTCGCTCGGCCTGCTGCGCCAGCCCGGGCGGCCCGAGGAGCAGGGCGAGCAGGATGGTGAAGTTGGCGCCGGACACGGCGAGGGTGTGCGTGAGGTCGGTCTCCCGGAACGCCAGATCCAGTTCCGGGGTGACCCGCGCGGTGTCGCCGACGACCAGGCCCGGCAGCAGCGCCCGCGCGTCCGCCGGCAGGTCCTCGGTCGCCTCGCGCAGTCCGGCCCGCAGCCGTCCCGCCAGCCGCTGCGGGCCCGACGGCCCGTCCACCGTCTGTGGACCGTCGCGGCCCCGCACCCGCAGCACCGCCGCGAACCGGTCGCCGCCCTCCCGCGCGGGTGCCAGCCCTCCCTCGGCCCTCAGCCGGGTGGAGGGCAGCAGGCCCAGCCACGGCGAGCCCCGCCCGCCCGTCGCGGGACCGGCCCCGTCGACCCCACCGCCCCGGCCGGCCGCGCCCGTGTCGACGATCAGCAGGACGGGTGCGCGGGTCGTCCGCGCCGTCGCGCCGGCCCGCTCCACCCGCCGCACGTCGGCCTCGATCAGCACGGACGTCGGGGCCATGTGGTCGCCGCTGACCCGGGGCCGGGTGAGCCGGGGGTCCGCGGTGACCTCCACCTCCGCGACGACGCGGGCGTACTCCCGGGCCAGCTCCGGGACGGGACCGCGCCGGACGTCCACGCCGTGCAGGCCGGCCGAACCGGCGGCGGCCCCGACGCACAGCAGCACGGCCGCGACGGCGTGGACGGTGCCCCGGGCCCGCTCCGTCAGGCGGCCTCGCGCCGGGAGGAGAGCGGCGGCGGTCAGGACCGAGCCGGCCACGGTGGCCACGGTCCAGCCGGGCGGGGCGTGCAGCGTGACCGCCGCCGTGGCCCAGGCGGCGAGCGCGGGCGGGACCAGCCGGAGGTCGGTCGGCCCCTCCTGGCGCGGATGCGAAGCACCGAGCCGCTTGCCGGAGGCAGCGTGGACGGAGGGGCGCGGCGCGGGTGCCGTGTCCTCCGGTGCCCCGGGCGCGGTGGGTGTCCGGGTACTCATGGGCGTACGAGGTCGCGCAGGTCCGCGAACCGGCGGTCGCCGATGCCGTTGACCTCGCGCAGTTCGTCCACCGAGCGGAAACCGCCGTTGCGGGTGCGGTGGTCGACGATGTGCTGGGCCAGCACGGGACCGACGCCGGGCAGGGTGTCGAGCTGGTCGACGGTGGCGGTGTTCAGGGAGACGGGCGCGGTGGGACCGGCCGCCGCACCCGGGCCGGGCGGGGCAGCGGGGGCCGCGGCGCCCGCGGGTGCCGGGCCTCCGACGACCAACTGCTCGCCGTCCACGAGGAAACGGGCGCGGTTGAGGCTGCCGGTCTTCGCACCGGGACGTACTCCGCCGGCCGCCTTCAGGGCGTCCTCGACGCGTGAGCCGGAGGGCAGGCGGTGAACGCCGGGGTGCCGTACCTTGCCGCTGACGTCGACCACGATCTCGGGAGCCGCCGAGCCTCCTGCCGCCACCGTGAGGCCGGGTGCGCCCGACGGGCTCGCTCCGCCGTCCGTCATTTCCTCCCGCGAGGTCTGCGAGGCCGCACCGGCTTGCACCACCTCCGGTGCCCGCACCGGCTGGGTGCGCCCCGTCCAGAAGTGCTGCACGGCGAACACCACGGCCAGGACGAGCAGTGCGGAGAGCGCCACCACACTGCGCCGCTCCAACCCGCACCGGACCTGCACCCACAGCGGCAGCCGCTCCCGCAACGCCGGTCCCCACCGCCCCGGCGGAGGCCCCGGCTCGGGCACCCCTTCCGGCGTCTCCCGGCCGACCGAGTCCGCACGGCCGACCGAGTCCGCACGGCCGACCGCATCGGCCACTCCCGCAGGCAACCGCCACGGCTCAGGCGCCCCCTGCACCTGCTCCGTCCGGCCCTGCTCCGTTCCGAGTCGCTCCGTGCGGCCCTGCTCCGTCCGGCCCTGCTCCCTCCGGCGCGGCGCATGCAGCCGCACCGCATAGGTGGCGGGCTCGCCCTCCGGCCCGACGCCGAGGAACCGCCCCGGACGCGTGGCGTGCGCACCGGCCGACGCGGGTTCCGGCGGCGCGCCCGGCCTCCCCCGACGTACCGCCCCCGGCATGCCCGCACGGTCCGGGAGCCGCCGCAGTTCCAGGGTGTGGTCGGCACGAGCCGTACGGTCCACGGCTGCCGGACGCCTCGCACCCGACTGGGACGTGGTCAGCAACGCATGACCCGCGCCGCCCCGACGGTCCACCACCACGGCCCGCCGCCGTGCCGCCGTCGCATCGTTCACGCCCGCTAACGCGCCGGCCGTCCCCGCCCCGTCCTCGCCCGGCCGCGCCCAGCTCGGCGCCCGCCTCGCCAGGCGTCCCTCGACGGCATCCGTGGGACGCACCGCCCCGCCCTTCCCGACGGGCTGCCCGCCCCCGCCCTCCACCCCGAACAAGGTCTCGGCGCGACGCCGGATGTCGTCCGCCGCTGCGTGGCCGTCGCCGTCACGGTCCCCCTGCCGGGGCCAGGAAGGGGGCCAGGTCCGGGTCCTGCCCGGCCGGCGGTGCCGGTTGCGGGTGCGGCCGTCGGACGAGGGGCCGCGGCCCGGGCCGCTCGTCGGAGTCGCGGTGCGTGTGCGTGATCGAAGTGCCATGCGACGAGGGTCCGGCACAACCGTCCCACCGCGATGATCTTGCTCGGAATCCGTGGACGAACGCCCCGTTGTGGACAACGGCGTCACCCGATCGAGGACGGAAGCGCACCCCGCCCCGAGCCCTTCCACGGAACCCTTCCCCGGAGCCCACCCCCGGTCCCCGCCTCGCCCCCGGTCCCCCCAGGTCGGCCGTTACAGCCTCAGCGCGCCGAGACCACGACCCCCAGCAGCCCCGGCCCGGTGTGCGCGCCGATCACCGCTCCGACCTCGCTGACATGCAGTTCACCCAGCCCCTGCAGCCGGGCCCGCAGCCGATCGGCCAGCGCCGAGGCCCGTTCCTGCGCGGCGAGATGGTGGACGGCGACGTCCACCTCCGCGCTCCCCGCCCGGTCCGCCGCGATCTCCTCAAGGCGGGCGATCGCCTTGGACGCCGTCCGCACCTTCTCCAGCGGTTCGATACGCCCGCCCGCGAGCTGCAGCAGCGGCTTCACCGCGAGGGCGGAGCCCAGCAGAGCTTGCGCGGCGCCGATCCGGCCGCCCCGGCGCAGATAGTCGAGTGTGTCGACGTAGAAGTAGGCCGAGGTGCCCGCAGCCCGTTTCTCCGCCGCGGTGACCGCCTCGTCGACGGTGCCGCCCGCCTCCGCGGCCTCGGCCGCCGCCAGCGCGCAGAAGCCGAGCGCCATCGCGATCATGCCGGTGTCGACCACGCGGACCGGCACCGGCGCCTCGCGGGCCGCGAGGACTGCCGCGTCGTAGGTGCCGGACAGCTCGGCGGAGAGATGAAGGGAGACGATGCCGGTCGCGCCGGACTCGGCGACCCTGCGGTAGGTCTCCGCGAAGACCTCCGGGCTGGGCCGGGACGTCGTGACGGGACGCCGCTTCTGCAAAGCCTGCGCCAAGGAGCGGGTGGAGATCTCGGTGCCTTCCTCAAGGGCACGGTCGCCCAGCACCACGGTCAGGGGTACCGCCGTGATGTCGTGCCGCTCCATCGTCCGGGCCGGAAGGTAGGCCGTTGAATCGGTGACGATCGCGACATGGCGGGACATGAGCTGGAGGTTACCTGCCGTGGTGGCCGCGGGGCAGCCCGGGCCCGCGGGGCGTCCTCGACGGTGGTGTGATCACGCGGGGATCAGACGGTCCTCACGTGGTGCTTTCGGGGCGGGGCTTCTTCTGCCAGGGATAGGTGGGGCGCGGGGCGGCCGGCGCGATCGCGGGCTGGTCCTGGTCCGGCTCCCGTGCCTCCTCGGGCCGCGGGGTCTCCGGCCAGGTCTGGCCGGGTGCCGTCGCGGCGTCGGTGGCGGGCGCCTCGGGCCAGGGCGGGGGCGCGGGCGTGCCCGGCTGTTCGGTGGTGGTCCAGTGCCGCAGGGCACCGGCCTCCATGTCGATCTGCTCGCTCAGGGAGTCGAGGTCGTCGTCCGCGAAGCGGCGGGCGCGGTCGCGGGTGGCCCAGCGCAGGGAGTCCGCGGACTTGGTGATGCGCTCCGTGCGCTCGCGCAGCTCGGGCAGGCGCGCGGACAGCGTGGCGCGGTCCGGTTCGCCCTCCAGGCGGCGCAGTTCGGCGTCCAGCTCGTGGCCGTGCGCGCTGAGCCGCTGGAAGAGGGAGAGGGACTCCTTGACGGAGCCGTCCTCGGCGGCGACCGCTTCCAGGGCGTCCTGGGTGGCGCGCATCGAGGTGCGCAGCTTCAGGCGGAGCTGGGCGATCTCGCCGGCCGGGCCGGTCTGCGCGAACGCCTTGGCCCGCAAGGTGTGCTCCTCCACCGTGCGCCGGGCCTGGTGGATGTGGCGGTCCGCGCTGCGCTTGGCGGCGCCCACGACCTTCACCGTGACGAACACACCCAGCGCCACGAAGAGCACGAAAAGCAGGGCGATCACTGCGAACACCGCTTCCACGAGGCTCCTCCTCCGGGCCCTTCGGCCTGTCCCGGCACACGTCGTGCCGCTCTTCCACGGTAAACGCAACGGGCAGGCCCGGAGTTCCGGCGGAACCCCGAACCTGCCCGCAGACGATCCGGCCGCTACCCGTAAGGGTCGGACCGGGCAGGGGTCAGGCCGGAACGATGTTCACCAGCTTCGGCGCCCGCACGATCACCTTGCGGATCCCGGCGCCGTCCAGCGCCGCGACCACCCGCTCGTCGGCCAGCGCGACCTTCTCCAGCTCGTCCTCGGCGATCCCGGGGGCGACCTCCAGCCGCGCCTTGACCTTGCCCTTGATCTGCACCACGCAGGTCACGGTCTCGTCGACCACGTAGGCCGGGTCGGCGACCGGGAAGTCCCGGTGCACCACGGAGTCGTCGTGGCCCAGCTTGCGCCACAGCTCCTCGGCGATGTGCGGGGCCAGCGGCGCGACCAGCAGCACCAGGGACTCCGCGACCGGGCGCGGCAGCGCCCCTCCTCGCTTGGTCAGGTGGTTGTTCAGCTCGGTGACCTTGGCGATGGCGGTGTTGAACCGCATGCCCTCCAGGTCGCCGCGGACGCCGTCGATCGCCTTGTGCAGGGCGCGCAGGGTGTCCTCGTCGACGTCGTCGGTGTCGACGACGGTCACCTCGCCGGTCGCCTCGTCGACGATGTTGCGCCACAGCCGCTGCAGCAGGCGGAACTGGCCGACGACCGCGCGGGTGTCCCAGGGGCGGGACACGTCCAGCGGGCCCATGGCCATCTCGTACAGGCGCAGGGTGTCGGCGCCGTACTCGGCGCAGATCTCGTCCGGGGTGACCGCGTTCTTCAGGGACTTGCCCATCTTGCCCAGCAGCCGGGTGACGCGCTCGCCCTGGTACCAGTAGCCGCCGTCGCGCTCCTCCACCTCGGCGGCCGGCACGGCGATGCCCCGGCTGTCGCGGTAGACGTAGGCCTGGATCATGCCCTGGTTGAACAGCTTGTGGAACGGCTCGGCCGAGGACACGTACCCCAGGTCGTACAGCACCTTGGACCAGAAGCGGGCGTACAGCAGGTGCAGCACGGCGTGTTCGGCGCCGCCGACGTACAGGTCGACGCCGCCGTGCGGCATGCCCTCGCGCGGGCCCATCCAGTACTGCTCGATCTCCGGGTCGACCAGCTTCTCGGAGTTGTGCGGGTCCAGGTAGCGCAGCTCGTACCAGCAGGAACCGGCCCAGTTGGGCATGGTGTTGGTCTCGCGCCGGTACTTCTTCGGCCCGTCGCCCAGGTCCAGGGTGACGTTCACCCAGTCCTCGTTGCGCGACAGCGGCGTCTCGGGCTGGGTGTCGGCGTCGTCCGGGTCGAAGGTGCGGGGGCTGTAGTCCTCGACCTCGGGCAGCTCCAACGGCAGCATCGACTCGGGCAGCGCGTGGGCGATGCCGTCCTCGTCGTAGACGATCGGGAAGGGCTCGCCCCAGTAGCGCTGGCGGCTGAACAGCCAGTCACGCAGGCGGAAGTTGACGGTGCCCTCGCCGTGGCCCTCGCGCTCCAGCCACTCGGTGATGCGCGCCTTGGCCTCGACGACGCCCAGACCGTCCAGGGAGATGTGCTCGCGGGCGGAGTTGACGATCTTCGCGTCGTAGGACACGAAGGCGTCGTCCCACGTCGACGGGTCGGTGCCGCGGCCGTCGGTCGGCTCGACCACGCAGACGACGGGCAGTTCGAAGGCGCGCGCGAAGGCGAAGTCGCGGGAGTCGTGGCCGGGGACGGCCATGATCGCGCCGGTGCCGTAGCCCATCAGGACGTAGTCGGCGATGAAGACGGGGACCTTCTGCCCGTTGACCGGGTTGGTCGCGTAGGCGCCGGTGAAGACACCGGTCTTGTCCTTGGCCTCGGCCTGCCGCTCGACGTCGGACTTCGAGGCGGCCTGGGCGCGGTAGGCGGCGACGGCCTCGGCGGGCGTCGCGTGGCCGCCGGTCCACACCTCGTGGGTGCCCTCGGGCCAGGCGGCGGGGGTGAACTTCTCGACCAGCGGGTGCTCGGGCGCCAGCACCATGTAGGTGGCGCCGAACAGGGTGTCGGGGCGCGTGGTGAAGACGGTGATGCTCTCGCCGTCGATGGGGAAGTCGACGCGGGCGCCCTCGGAGCGGCCGATCCAGTTGCGCTGCTGCAGCTTGATCGCCTCGGGCCAGTCCAAGGCGTCCAGGTCGTCCAGCAGGCGGTCGGCGTAGGCGGTGATGCGCATGTTCCACTGGCGCAGCTTGGCCTTGAAGACGGGGAAGTTGCCGCGCTCGGACCGGCCGTCGGCGGTGACCTCCTCGTTGGCCAGCACGGTGCCCAGCCCCGGGCACCAGTTGACCGGCGCGTCGGAGGCGTAGGCCAGGCGGAACTCGCCCAGGGCGTCGGCGCGCTCGGCCTCGGTCAGCTCGCTCCACGCGCGCGTGTGGCCCGGTACGGGGCGCTCACCGGAGGCGAACTGCTCGACCAGTTCGGCGATCGGGCGGGCCTTGCCCGCCTTCTCGTCGTACCAGGAGTTGAAGATCTGCAGGAAGATCCACTGGGTCCACTTGTAGTAGTCCGGGTCGATCGTGGCGAACGACCGGCGCTTGTCGTGGCCCAGGCCCAGCCGGCGCAGCTGGCTCTGCATGTTCTTCATGTTGGCCTCGGTGGACACGCGCGGGTGCGTGCCGGTCTGCACCGCGTACTGCTCGGCGGGCAGGCCGAAGGCGTCGAAGCCCAGGGTGTGCAGGACGTTGTGCCCGGTCATGCGCTGGAAGCGGGCGTAGACGTCGGTGGCGATGTAGCCCAGCGGGTGGCCGACGTGCAGGCCCGCACCGGAGGGGTACGGGAACATGTCCATGATGAACTTCTTGGGCCGCGCGGCCAGCTCGGGATCCCCCGCCAGGTCACCCTTGGGATTGGGCGCCGCGTACGTGCCGTCGGCGTCCCAGAAGTCCTGCCAGCGTGCCTCGATCTCGGCGGCCAGGGCGGCCGTGTAGCGGTGCGGCGCGGCCTCCGCGGCTGCGGGGTTCGTCTCGCTCATGATCCTCAAAGCTCCATCGATCGTCTCTGCCTGCTGCTGCGGCTTCCTGGAAATGAAAAAACCCCTCGCACAGGAGGGGACGCCGCGCCGATTCCGGCCTGCCGGGGACACCGGCGGGTCGGGACTGATCAGCGCGGCTCGCTAAGCAGAAGGCGTACGGCACGCATGCGGTCAGGGTACCGCAGTGACGGAACCGGCCGCGACGCCGTTCACGGCGCGCTGACCAAAGGTCAAAAGTTACTCCGCGTAACAACTCCTAAGGGACATCACAACAGCCTCATTGTCTTTTGATAACAGCGCAATAACTCAAACCCGGTACTGACGGGTACGACGAGGCTTAGAGTTCGGCAGCGGGACCGCTTTACCGAACCGTTCGGAGTTGCCCCCATGAACCCTCGTCCATTCGGCAGCCCACCCCCCGCTCGGGGCAGGTCGGCTGCGACTCCGTCGTACCCGCTGTGCGTCCCGACGCCCGGAGGTGCGTCGTGAGGCCGGACGACAGCACGGCGGACGACTGGTTCGTCGAATTTCTCAACTTCGGCGTCGGCGTCCTGTCGCTCGTCTGCCTCAGCTGCTCCGTGATCTGGGGACTCGTGGCGCAGGACCGGATCCTGCTCGGCCCCCGGCAGCGGATTCTCGCGCAGGCGGTGCACCGCACGACGGCGGTCGCGGCCGTCGTCTTCCTGCTCATCCACATCGTGATCAAGCTGGTCCTGGACCACACCTCGTGGATCGCCGCCGTGATCCCCTTCGGGCTCGTCCTCACCGACGACGAGGCCGTCATGGGGCGGAGCTTCCTGATCGGGCTCGGCACCCTGGCCGGCATGCTGATGATCTTCGTCGCCATCACGGGCGTGCTGCGCAACCGCTTCGCCTCCCCGGCGGAGGTCGCCGCCCGCTGGCGCGCGGTGCACATGCTGGCCTATCCGGCCTGGTGCGCGGCGCTGGTCCACGGCCTCTACGCGGGTCGAGCGGCCAAGCCGATCTTCATGATCCTCTACGGCCTGTCGCTGCTCGGCGTGCTCGCGGCCCTGGTGCTGCGGGCCTCCCCGCGGCCGGTCAAGCGCAAGGTCGCCGACCGCGTCACCAACCTGCTCGGCCTCACCGACCAGCAGCGCGCCGCCCGCGAGCAACTGGAGGAGAGCAGAGCGCGGGGCACCGAGTCCGCCCTCCCCGGATACGGCGGAGGGAACGCCCGGGACGGTGGCCGGCAGCGCGCCGAACGCCCCCTGTACGAGGCGCCCGTACCCACGCCCGCCCCGGAGCCGGCGAACGGCTTCGCGGCCGCCTACCGTGCGATGTCCGCGCCCTCCCGGCCGTCCGGCGCCGGGCAGAGCCCGCTGACCGACGCGACCGCCCGCATGGAGCTGCCGGACCTGCAGGCCACGGAGGCCATACCCCGCGTCGACGGCCCGTCCAGCACCTCCGGAAGCTGGCCCGTCCCGTCCCCGCCACCGGTCGGTGAGGCCCCTCCGTCGGCGTACGACCCGCTCAACGACACCGGATACACCATCCCGACCTACGACAATTCGGTCGCCTCCGGCTACGGGTCGAGTGATGTGTACGACACCGCTGAGACGAACACCCTCTACGGCACGTACAACCCGGGTGACACGTACAACAGCGGTCCCGCCAATGAACCACACCCCGGTGCGCCCTCGTCGTCCTACGACTTCGACGCACCGGGTTCGGGCGAACCTTGGAACACGCCTTCCGGAGGCTTTAAGTGAACGAGGCCCTGCCCGACGTACCAGAAGTCCGCGTCGTAGGGCTTCCGCAACTGACGTCGGGTTTCGACCTTGTCGACCGGCTCGACCTGCAGATGCACCTCAAGGTGCACGGCCCGCTCGAGCCCCTGGGCGGTGAGCAGCTCGCGCAGCTCGCCGAACGCATCAACCTCAGGGGCCGCGGCGGCGCCGGCTTCCCCTTCCACAAGAAGCTGCGCTCGGTCGCCGAATCGGCGATCAAGCGCGGCGTCCGGCCGGTCGTCGTCGTTAACGGCAGCGAGGACGAACCGGCCTGCCGCAAGGACACGGTGCTGATCAACCGGGCACCGCACCTCATCCTGGACGGCGCACTGCTGTGCGCCGAGGCCATGGGTGCCCGCACGCTCGTGGTGGGGGTCACCCGTGAGTCCACCCAGCGCTCGATGGAGCAGGCGCTCGCCGAGCGCGGCCTGAGCAACGGACGCCGGTCCGTGCTGCGCGCCCGTGTGCAGCGCAACCCGGTGCGCATGGTGACGGGGGCCGCGGCCTCCCTGATCCGTTCCATCGACGGCGGCCCGGCGATCCCGCCGGGCCGCAAGACCAGCGCCTCCAAGAGCGGTGTGGGCGGCGCGCCCACGCTGTTGTCCAACGCCGAGACGTTCGCACAGCTCGCCATCGCCGCCCGCATCGGCCCGGAGCGCTACGGCAACACGGGCCTGTACGACGAGCCGGGCACCGTGATGCTCACGGTGTCCGGGGCGGTGGCCCGCCCGATGGTGATCGAGGTGCCGACCGGCGTGCCGCTGCGCTACGTGCTCCAGCTGGCCGGCGCCCCGCCGGTCCCGCAGGGCGTGCTGACGGGCGGCTACCACGGCAAGTGGATCGACGCGGCGACCGTGAACGACGCGATCGTCTCCCGGAACTCGCTGGACGCGGTGGGCGGTTCGCTGGGCGCGGGCGCGATCCTGCCGATCAGTCAGGACACCTGCCCGCTGGGCGAGTCACTGATGGTGGCGAAGTGGCTGGCGGAGGAGAGCGCCAACCAGTGCGGCCCCTGCTACCTGGGGCTCCCGGCCGCCGCGCGCGGTCTGGAGGACATCCTGGGCGGCGGCGGGCCGGCCGCGCTCGAGGCGGTCAGGCAGGTCGCCAAGAACGTCAAGCGGCGCGGGGCCTGTTCGCATCCGGACGGCTCCGCGATGTTCCTGGAGTCGACCCTCAAGGCGTTCACCGAGGACATCGCGGCCCATACCCTCGCGGGCGGCTGCGGACGTCCCGTGGCAGGCGTCCTGCCGCTCTTCGAGGGGGGCAGGGCCCCGACGGGCATCCCGGGCGGCGCCGAGTCCGAGGAGAACGGCCCCAGCCGCCAGAAGATCTTCGTCGACTGGACGCTGTGCCGGGGCCACGGGCTGTGCGCCGACCTCCTCCCGGAGGTGTTCCAGCTCGGCGCGGACGGCTTCCCGACGGTGGCTCAGGCCGAGGTGCCCCGCTACGCCGAGGCGAAGGCGTTGCGCGCGGTGCGCCGCTGCCCGGCGTTGGCGCTGCGTATCGAGGACACCGGCCCGCAGGCCAAGGCGCCCTCCCGGAACCTTCCGGTGCTCTCCCAGGGCCGCGGCCGGCGCGCCCTGGGACGCTGACGGACAGCTGAACCGCGCCCTTCCCGGCGGCCTTCGGGCCGCCGGGGAGGAGTCCGCGCGGGCCGCACGCACAACGAGCGAGGGCGGATCATCCGTTCGGATGATCCGCCCTCGACTTCTGTGGAGCTAAGGAGAATTGAACTCCTGACCTCCTGCATGCCATGCAGGCGCTCTACCAACTGAGCTATAGCCCCTTGCGGTGTTCCTCCGGGTCTCCCCGGCGGCGACGCCAACTTTACACGGTCCCCCCGGGCCAACACCAAATCGGTTTCGCTTCGCCCGATTCCACCCGGATCGCCCGGCCCTCGCCACGCCCCGTCACGCCGACCAGGCCGTCACGCCGTCACGCCGTCACGCCGTCACGCCGTCACGCCGTCACGCCGTCACGCCGTCACGAACGAGTAGAAGCGTTTGAGGGTGCAGTGCTCCTCGAGCAGCCGGCCGTAGATCGGCTCGCCCTCGAGTTCCCGGTACGTCTCGATGGGGTCGCCTTTTATGATCAGCGCCCGCGCGCATTCCTCGCACCAGTACTGGTACTCGGGGTTGAGCGGCTCCATGTCGCGGACGATCGGCGTCCCGCTGCCGCACCAGTCGCACTTCCGCCTGTGTGCACCCATCGGTCAGCTCCAGCTGTGGCCGCAGGCCGTGCACACGTAGGAGATCCCGCCGTTGTCGCCGAGGACCTGGGCGACGTGCGCGGAACCGCAGGAAGGGCAGCTGAGGCGGGTAGAGGTCCGTCGGGTCGACACCGCTCCGAGAAGGTGGTCGACCTCCTCGAGGATGCTCGCAGGCATCACAACTCCCTCCCGTCGGGCCGCGCCCCCTTCCGGTCGTTTGATTCTGCCACGACCGGGCCAATACGGTCAGCGACGCCGTGGTACCGGTCGGGACACGGCTGGACGCCTCGTAGAGGTATACGCCTGGGAACACCGTCCTGCTCATCTGCGGACAACAAAAGATCCCGCCTCCACTGTGGGAGGCGGGATCATCGTCACGTGGAGCTAAGGAGAATTGAACTCCTGACCTCCTGCATGCCATGCAGGCGCTCTACCAACTGAGCTATAGCCCCGGGCTGCCGCCTGACGCGGCTTCCTGGTGTTTCGCTCCGCTCGGCGGGGCGAACAAGAAGAACTTTAGCCTGCGACCTGCCAGAAAGTGAAATCCGGGTCCGGGGCGCACCGGGGCGGGTCGTACGGCCCCTCGCCGGACGCCCCGCCTGCGGTCTCAGTCGTCGTCGCCGAGCACCGGCTCCGGCAGGGTGCCGGCGTTGTGCTCCAGCAGGCGCCAGCCCCGGGCACCCTCGCCGAGGACGGACCAGCAGCAGTTGATGAGGCCGCCCAGGCTCTCCCAGCTGCGCGCGTCCAGGCCCAGCAGCCGGCCGATGGTGGTGCGGATGGTGCCGCCGTGGCTCACCACCACGAGGGTGCCGTCCTCCGGCAGCTTCTCCGCGTGCCGCAGCACCACGGGGGCGGCGCGGTCGGCGACCTCGGTCTCCAGTTCGCCACCGCCCCGGCGGACCGGCTCACCGCGCTTCCACGCGGAGTACTCCTCGCCGTACCGGGCGATGATCTCGTCGTGCGTCAGGCCCTGCCAGACGCCCGCGTAGGTCTCCCGCAGCGCCTCGTCGTGGACGACGTGCAGGCCGGTGAGGGCGGCCAGCTCGGCGGCGGTGGCCGCGGCCCGCTTCAGGTCCGAGGCGACGATCGCGTCGGGCCGCAGACCCGCCAGCAGACGGGCGGACCGGCGGGCCTGGGCCACGCCGGTCTCGGTCAGCTCGACGTCCGTGGAGCCCTGGAAGCGGCGCTCCACGTTCCAGGAGGTCTGGCCGTGCCGCCACAGGATGACGCGGCGGCCCCGGCGTCCGGAGTCGCGCACCTCACCGGTGGAGCTCACCGCCACTCACCGCCCGGCTCCGTCGCCTCCTCGGCCTCCTGGAGCTTGGCGTGCTCCGTGGCCTTGCCCCGGGTGGCCTTGGCGTCCTCGGGGAGCTCCAGCTCGGGGCAGTCCTTCCACAGCCGCTCCAGCGCGTAGAAGACCCGCTCCTCGCTGTGCTGGACGTGGACGACGATGTCGACGTAGTCGAGCAGCACCCAGCGGGCCTCGCGGTCGCCCTCGCGGCGGACCGGCTTGGCGCCCAGCTCCTTGTTCAGCCGCTCCTCGATCTCGTCGACGATCGACTTGACCTGACGGTCGTTGGGGGCTGAGGCCAGCAGGAAGGCGTCGGTGATGGACAGCACGTCACTGACGTCGTAGGCGACGATGTCGTGCGCGAGCTTGTCGGCGGCCGCCTGCGCGGCGGTGTGGACGAGCTCGATGGAACGGTCGGTTGCGGTCACTGCGTGGCTTTCGATCGGCGGTCGATGGACCTCAAGGGTCTCACGGACCGCCGGGCGCACCCCACGCCGTCACGGAGGGTGCGCCACGCCTCGCTACGAGCCGGGGTCGTAGTCCTGGCCGAGGATCACCGCCACGCGCGCGTTGCCGGAGATCTTGCCCTTGGAGACGGTGTCGGCGGGCAGGCCCAGGGTCTTGGCGACCTCGGTGGCGTTCTCCTTCTCGGCGGGGTCGGCGTAGACGACCTCGGAGGTGCCCTCGGTGGAGGACGCGGTGCCGCCCTCCAGGAAGGTGAAGCCGCCGTTGAGGAGCACCACGCGGGCCTTCTCGGTGGTGTCCTTGTCGCCGGTGGCGTTGCGCACGGACACGGTGACGGCGGCGTCCCGGTCGGGGCTCTTGGCGGTGCCGCCGAGGACGTCCTTGACCACGCTGTCGCTCGCCTCGGCGGTGAGCGTGCCGTCCTCCTCGACGGGCAGCAGGGCGGTCCGGTGGTCGCCGCCCTTGGCCAGGTCGGAGAGCCCGGCGAGGAAGGCGCCGAGGTCCGCGTCGGTCAGTGGCGGCTCGATGATCTGGCCGAGGGTCTGGACGGTGACCGTGGCGGCGTCCGGGTCGGAGGTCATCTTGCGCAGCACGGCGTGCAGCACCTGGCCGAACCGCTCCAGCTGGGCGTTCTGCCCCTCGCCGGACGCGCGGTGGGTGGCGTAGGCAACGGCCATCTTGCCGCTGAGGGTCTGCTTCTTGCCCTTCCTGACCAGCGGCGCCTCACCCTTCTTCTTGGCGTCGGGGTCGGGCACGTCGGCGTCGGTGTCGACGTCGATGTTGCCGACCAGGTCGACGAGGGTGAGCAGGAACGGGGTGTCCAGCCGCCAGGTTCCCTCGATGTCGGTGCCGAGGACGGTGTCGAGGGCGGTCCTGGTGCCCTCGGAGCCGTCGTCGTCGACCGACTTGGCGAGCGTGGTGGTGGTCCCGTCCTCGGCGGTCAGGGCGAGGGAGTTGGGCAGCAGCACGGTGGTGCCCTGCTTGGTGGTGGCGTTGTCGACGAGCAGCGCGGTGGAGGTGCCGCCGTTCTCGGTGTCGTGCAGGTGGACGACGATGACGTCGCGCTTCTGGGCGCCCGCGGCGGTGGTGGTGCCGGTGTCCGTGCCGGAGTCGGACAGTCCGGGCAGCTTGCCCGCGTACCAGAGGTAGCCGACGCCGCCCGCGGCGACCAGCGCGAACACCACGACCAGGGCGATGACCCGGCTGCGGGCGCGGCGCCGGGCCTCCTCGCGCCGCTCGGTGCGGTTCTCGGTGAACTTGAGCCAGTCGATGACGTCCTCGGAGTCGCCGTCGGGCTCCTCGACGAAGGCGAACTGCTCGGTGTGGTACTCCCGGCCGGGCCCGTCGCCTTCCTGTTCCCCGTCGGCCGGTCCGGCCTGCCGGGGGATGTGCGCGGGCCGCTGGGGGGCGTGCCCCGCCTGCTGCTCGGGTATGTAGGCGGTCTGCTCGGCCACCCGGGGCTGCTGTCCGGTGCCGTCGGGGTGCGTTCCCTGCCCGTAGGGGTCGTAGACGGGCGCGCCGGCGCCCTGCTGGGAGCCGTAGGGGTCGTAGGAGCCGTAGGAGGGGCCCTGCGGCTGCTGCGGGGGCGCGGAGGCGTTACCCCCGTACGGGTCGTACGACGGCTGCTGGTGGCCGCCCGTGGCGTACGGGTCGTAGCCGTAACCCTGCCGGTCCTGCTGCCCCTGCTGCCCCTGCTGCCCGTAAGGGTCGTACCGCTCGGTCTGCTGGTCGGCGGCCTGGCGGTAGACCGGCCGGCCGTACTCGTCGTAGCCGACGAGCTCGTACGGGCCGCCGTCGCCGTACCCCGCGTCGTATCCGTCGTTCACCGGTGCCCCTCTCGGCTCACTCGCCGCGATACAGCTGGCGCTTGGCGATGTAGCGCACGACTCCGTCCGGCACCAGGTACCAGACGGGGTTTCCCTTGGCGACTCTCGCACGGCAGTCCGTGGAGGAGATGGCGAGGGCCGGGACCTCCACCAGCGAGACACCGCCCTCGGGCAGGCCGGCGTCGGTCAGGTGGTGTCCGGGCCGGGTCACGCCGATGAAGTGTGACAGGGAGAACAGTTCCTCGCTGTCGCGCCAGGTGAGGATCTGGGCGAGGGCGTCGGCGCCGGTGATGAAGAACAGGTCCGTGTCCGGGTTGAGCGCGCTCAGGTCGCGCAGGGTGTCCACGGTGTACGTGGGACCGCCGCGGTCGATGTCGATGCGGCTCACCGAGAACTGCGGGTTCTCGGCGGTGGCGATGACCGTCATCAGGTAACGGTCCTCGGCCGCGGACACCGCGCGGTGGCTCTTCTGCCACGGCTGGCCGGTGGGGACGAAGACCACCTCGTCGAGGTGGAACTGTGCGGCCACCTCACTGGCCGCCACCAGGTGCCCGTGGTGGATCGGGTCGAAAGTGCCGCCCATGACGCCCAGACGGCGCTTGCCCCGCGGGGCCGTGCCGGTGCCGGGGCCGGTAGGCATGTCCTGCTCTCCCATGCGTGCAGACCCTACCGGCCCGTGCTGTGGGCCCCGTCGTCCAGTGCCCTCGGGACGGGGCCCCGTCGGCTCAGCGGTCGCGGTTGAAGCGGGTGGTGATCCACAGCAGGAGCAGCAGCGCGAACAGGGCGCCGCCACCGGTGAGGAAGGGGCTCAGGCTCTCGTGGTTGCCGCCGTGCTCTCCGCCCTCGGCGGCGAGGGTGACCATCTGGGCAGCGGTGCTGGGGAAGCTCATCTTCGGCAGGACCTATCGCGTGTGGGCGGGATAAAGACGTGGGCTCATCGTATGCGGGCGGCTTCGCGGCGATCACCCCGACTCCGCCGTTGCGGGCCCGTGGCGTCCCGGCGCGGCCGTTCGGAACGGCCCGCGGCGGTTCCTCCCGGGTCCCGCACCGGGAGGCAACCGTTGCCCCGTCCGCGCTCGTCCTTCCGCTTGACTCCCCCTAGGCTGGGTCCCGCCGCGGGGGAGCGAAGGGCCGCACCAGGGGCCGCACAGGTCATCCAGACGCACATGGGGGAAACATGTCCGACGGCCACGAGCACAACGGGCACGAGAAGGTGCCCAGCAGGCAGCGCAGGCGTTTCCCCGGAATCTCCTCGCGTGCGTACGAGCATCCCGCCGACCGTTCCGCGCTGGTGGCGCTTCGGAAGCTGAGCGGGTTCGACACGGTCTTCAAGGCGCTGAGCGGGCTGCTGCCCGAGCGCAGTCTGCGGCTGCTGTTCCTGTCCGACTCGGTACGGGTCTCGGACCGGCAGTTCGCGCATCTCAACGACATGCTGCGGGACGCCTGCTACATCCTGGACCTGGAGAAGGTCCCGCCGATGTACGTCAACCAGGACCCGAACCCGAACGCGATGTGCATCGGGCTCGACGAGCCGATCATCGTGGTGACCACGGGCCTGGTGGAGCTGCTCGACGAGGAGGAGATGCGGGCGGTCGTCGGGCACGAGGTCGGGCACGCGCTGTCCGGTCACGCGGTGTACCGGACGGTCCTGCTGTTCCTGACGTCGCTGGCGGTCCGGGTGGCCTGGATCCCGCTGGGCAACGTCGCGATCATGGCGATCGTCACCGCGCTGCGGGAGTGGTTCCGCAAGTCGGAGCTGTCCGCGGACCGCGCGGGGCTGCTGGTCGGACAGGACCTGCAGGCGTCGATGCGCGGCCTGATGAAGATCGCGGGCGGCAACCATCTGCACGAGATGAACGTGGACGCGTTCCTGGAGCAGGCCGAGGAGTACGAGTCGGGCGGTGACCTGCGCGACTCCGTGCTGAAGATCCTCAACGTGCTGCCGCGCACGCACCCCTTCACCACGGTGCGGGCGGCGGAGCTGAAGAAGTGGGAGGCCTCCCGGGACTTCCAGCGGATCATGGACGGCCACTACCCGCGCCGCGACGAGGACAAGGACGCCTCGGTACGGGACTCCTGGCGGGAGTCGGCGAGCGCCTACGCCGGTGAGGTGAAGAACTCCAAGGATCCCCTGATGAGGCTGGTCAACGACATCGCGGGCGGCGCCGGCGACCTGGGCGACCGGGTCCGCCGCGGCTTCGGCGGCTTCACGGGCCCGAAGCCGGCCCCCGACGGCCCGCCCCCGCGCGACGACGAGCCCCCGCGCGACAGCACCTGACCGGCGATTCCCGGGCCCGCCACGGCCCGTCCCCGCGCCGCCCGGGCGGCTTGTTCACAGGGTGGGCTGGGCCGCCGGGGAGAGGGTGCCGCACAGGGGTGGGGTGCTGGTGTCGGGGAGGTAGGGGTTGGTGCCGGGCGGGCCGGTCCGCTCGGCCTTCTGGCCGGCGAGCAGGGGGTGCAGGCGGGGCGCCGGGTCCAGGGCGCAGGACTGGGGGCCCGCCTGGACGTGCGAGATGATCAGCTCGGTCTGGTGCAGCCGCAGGTCGTCCCGGTCGAAGCGGAAGCGCAGCTCGCGGCGGACGGTGAACAACGACGCCTCGGCGTCCCGCCCGGCGCCGGCCGGGCGCAGCGCGTAGACGACGGTGTGGTCGGTGGTGACCTCCAGGGTCGCGGCGTCGGCCTCGGCGGCCTGCATGGTCCCGCGCACCCGGATCCGCTCGTCGGCCAGCTCCACCCGGGAGGGGTCGAAGCGGACCAGCCATCCGGTGACCGCGTGCCGTCCGTCGGCGGCGGGCCGGTCGAAGCTGTCGTCGAACTGCTGCTGCTGGCCGGAGTCGAGCAGCACCCGCACCTCCCGGGTCTCCCCGCCGGTGAGCACGGCCGGGTCCAGCGTGGACCGTACGACGTAGTCCTTCGCCGTGAGCAGGGCGGACACCACCTGCTCGTCGGAGAAGTTCGCGGTGCGTCTGGTCGGCGGGAGGGGGACGCCCTCGGCACCGACCCGGAACCGCGCGGCCGGACTGTGCGCGTACAGCTGCCCGACGTCGGTGGTGCCGGGCACCTCGTCCTGCGGGGCGAGGGGGACGACGGTCATCCGTAAGGGCTCCGCGGGCCGGTCGGCGGCCGACGTGCGGTAGGGGTGGCGTACGCCCATGTAGACGGCGGTGCCGAAGGCCACGGCGATCAGCAGCACCAGGACGAGCACCTGGCGGGACAGCCCGCCGCCGCGGCGCACCGGCTCCCGGCGGCGCACGGCGGGTGCGTGGTCGGTGATGCGCTCCTGCGCCGAGAACTCCTGGAGCCGGGCAGCACGGACGAAGGACTCGTCGAAGACGACGGACCGGTACTCGTCCTCGCCACCTCCAGGGGCTCCCTCGGGCGTCCCCTCGGGCGGGTCCGGAGGCTCTCCCATATCTTCAGGGTAGGTCCGGCGGGGTCGCGGTAAACGCCCGCCGGACCGCCAACTTCTGACAGGCCCTCACCAAGCGGGCGACGGGCTCAGGGACTGCCGTCGGGTATCACCGGGACGGTCGGCCTGGAGTAGTCGGCCGAGGCGGAGGGTGCCGCCGCGCCGCCCTGTCCGACCCCGGTCGTGGCGGGCGGCGGGACGGGGCCCTGGCGCTGCGAGGAGGCACCCCGGTAGACGGCAGAGAACGCGAGCGCGACCATGCCGACGCCCAGCACCAGCGCCAGCATCCAGGCCACCGGGCGGTGCCAGCGCACCTGCCGGCCGAAGGGGGAGCCGTAGCCCGCCTCCAGGACGTCGGCGTCCTCGTCCTCGTCGTAGGCGCCACCGCTCCGGTGGCCGCCGTAGCCGTCGTCGTGGCGCTCGCCTCGGGCGCGGGCCCGGTGGGCCTCGGCCTCGGAGGCCTCGGCTCTGGCCCGCGCGGCGGCCAGGAGGCGCTCCACGGCGGTCGGCTCGTGCACCGCGGCCGCCTGCACGAAGGCCTCGTCGAAGACCACGGAGGCGAACTCTTCGTCCGACACCCCGCGGTCGTGGTCGTCGTCGGGCTCCCAGCCGTCAGGGAACGGCGTGCCCCCCACGTCCTCCGGCACGGATCCAGAGTAGACCTGGGGGGTCATTTTGGGCAGACGGTATGGAAATTCGTCCGTTCACCGGACACCGCCGCGCGCGGGGCGACCTCGCGGGGCGTGTGATCAGCGCCGGGTGTGGCCGTCGCCGGTGACGATGTACTTCGTGCTGGTCAGCTCGGGCAGGCCCATCGGACCGCGGGCGTGCAGCTTCTGCGTCGAGATGCCGATCTCGGCGCCGAAGCCGAACTGGCCGCCGTCGGTGAACCGGGTGGAGGCGTTCACCGCAACCGTGGTGGAGTCGACCAGCTGGGTGAACCGGCGGGCGGCCTGCTGGGAGGTGGTGACGATGGCCTCGGTGTGGCCGGAGGTCCACAGCCGGATGTGCTCGACCGCCCGGTCGAGGGAGTCGACCACGGCGGCGGCGATGTCGTAGGAGAGGTACTCGGTCTCCCAGTCCTCCGTGGTGGCCTCCACGACGGTGGCGCGGGAGTCCTTGGCGTACGCCATCACGCGCTCGTCGGCGTGCACGGTGACCCCGGCGTCGGCGAGGGCGTCCAGCGCGCGGGGCAGGAACTCCGCGGCGATGTCCTGGTGCACCAGCAGGGTCTCGGCGGCGTTGCACACGCCGACCCGCTGGGCCTTGGAGTTGATCAGGATGTCGACGGCCATGTCGAGGTCGGCCTGGGCGTCGACGTACACGTGGCAGTTGCCGGTGCCGGTCTCGATGACCGGGACGACGGACTCCTGCACGACCGTGTTGATCAGTGAGGCGCCGCCGCGCGGGATCAGCACGTCGACCAGGCCCCGGGCGCGCATCAGCTCCCGCACGCTGTCCCGGCTCTCGCCGGGGACCAGCTGGACGGCGTCGGCGGGCAGACCCGCGCCGTGCACGGCGTCGCGCAACACCCGCACCAGCGCGGTGTTGGAGCGGTAGGCGGAGGAGGAGCCGCGCAGCAGCACCGCGTTGCCCGACTTCAGGCAGAGGGCGGCGGCGTCGACCGTCACGTTGGGCCGGCCCTCGTAGATGATCCCGACGACGCCGAGCGGCACCCGGACCTGGCGCAGGTCGATGCCGTTGGGCAGGGTCGAGCCGCGGACCACCTCGCCGACCGGGTCGGGCAGCGCGGCCACGTCCCGGACGTCGGCGGCGATGGCGCGCACCCGCTCCGGGGTGAGCGTGAGCCGGTCGATCATGCCCTCGCCGATGCCTGCGTCCCGGGCCTTGGCCACGTCCTGGGCGTTGGCCTCGACGATCTCGCTCGTGCGGACCTCCAGCGCGTCCGCGATGGCGAGCAGCGCGTCGTCCTTGGTGGCACGCGGCAGCGGCGCGAGAGTGGCGGCGGCGCCCTTGGCACGGTAGGCGGCCTGGCTGACCGGGGACATCGAGTCGTACGGCGAGAGCGTGGTCATGAGGGGAAGCGTAGTGCGCGCGGCCTGCCGCGGAGGCGCTCGTCCCACACCCCGAGACGGGGACTTTCACCCGCAAAACGGATGGGACGGGTGGTGCGGTCCGCCACCGTGATGGACGCCCGCCCCCTGGCTCGCCACGTCCCTACGGGAACGGGTGGACGCCCACCGGAGTCGCCGGGACCGGGCCATGGCCCGCCGCCACGCGCTGGCGGTAGGTGGCGCGGTCGATGACCTCCAGGCCGACGATCTCCCAGGGCGGCAGCCCCGCGGTCCGCCGGTGCTCGCCCCACAGGCGCAGCGCCACCGCGGCCGCGTCGTGCAGGTCGCGGGCCTCCTCCCAGTAGCGGATCTCCGCGTGGTCGTCGGCGTAGCGGCTGGTCAGCAGGAACGGGTGGTCCTGGGCCAGCTGCTCCAGCGCCCGCCGGACCTCCGCGACCGGGGCGGGCTCGCCGGACACGCTGAGGGTGACGTGCCACAGGCGGGGCAGATCGCGCGCCTCGCCGCCGCGGTGCCGGTCCCCGGCCGTGACGCTGGTCAGGGCGCGCTCCTCGCCCGCCGCCCGGGAGCCGCGGCCACCGGGAGACACCGTCGTCCCAGGGCGCACTCGTCTCACGACGGCCTCCTTCACACGCGGACCACCCGGGGCCGGGCGGATTTGTCCCTGCGACAAAGTTGAGCAGGCCGTCGCGGCTCGTGGGGCGGTTTCGCGGAACGTCCACCACCGAGGGCCGACGTTTCAGGGCATTACGGTTGCAGGACCACGAGATCGTCCCTGTGTACGACCTCGCGTTCGTACCCGGGTCCGAGGTCCCGGGCGAGCTCGTGGGTCGAGCGCCCCACCAGGCGGGGGATCTCCCGGGCGTCGAAGTTGACCAGCCCGCGGGCCACCGCCCGTCCCTCCCGGTCCCGCAGCTCCACCGGGTCGCCCGCGCTGAACTCGCCCTCGACCCCGGCGATGCCCGCCGGCAGCAGCGACTTGCGGCCCTGCACGACCGCGCGCACCGCCCCGTCGTCCAAGGTGAGCGAACCCTGCGGGGTGGAGGCGTGCTGCAGCCACAGCAGCCGGTCGGCGGAACGGCGCCCGGTGGGGTGGAAGTAGGTGCCGGTGTCGCCGCCGCCGAGCGCCTCCGCCGCGTGGACCGCGCTGGTCAGCACCACCTGGATGCCCGCGGCGGCGGCGATGCGGGCGGCCTCGACCTTGGTGACCATGCCCCCGGTGCCGACCCCCGCCTTGCCGGCGCTGCCGATCTCCACGTGGGCGAGGTCCTCGGGACCCCTGACCTCCGCGATCCGCGAGGTGCCGGGGCGGGAGGGGTCGCCGTCGTAGACGCCGTCCACGTCGGACAGCAGCACCAGCAGGTCGGCGCGGACCAGATGGGCGACGAGGGCGGCGAGCCGGTCGTTGTCGCCGAAGCGGATCTCGTCGGTGGCCACAGTGTCGTTCTCGTTGACGACCGGGAGCGCGCCCATCGCGAGCAGCTTGTCCAGGGTGCGGGAGGCGTTGCGGTGGTGGGCCCGGCGGCTCATGTCGTCGCTGGTCAGCAGCACCTGGCCGACCCGGATGCCGTAGCGGGCGAAGGAGGCGGTGTAGCGGGCGACCAGGAGCCCCTGGCCGACGCTGGCAGCGGCCTGCTGCCGGGCCAGGTCCCGGGGGCGGCGGCGCAGTCCCAGCGGGGCGAGTCCGGCGGCGATGGCGCCCGAGGAGACGAGGACGACCTCCCGCTCCCCGCCGCTCCTGGTCTTGGCCAGGACGTCCACGAGCGCGTCGACGCGGTCGGCGTCCAGTCCGCCCGCCGCGGTGGTCAGCGACGAGGAGCCGACCTTGACGACGATCCTGCGCGCCTCGCCCACGGCCTGCCGTGCCCCTGCCACCTTGCCGTCGCTCCCCTCGCGCCGATCCTTCGCCCGCCAGGCAATCTACGCGAAGGGCGCGGAAGGCCGCTCACGGGTCCAGCCTCCGGACAGGCCGGGGCCTGGCACGCCGGACGCCGTACGCCGTTCGCGTGACCGGCCGTGTCGGGGTGGCGGGGTGCGCCGCGGCAGCCGTCCCGACGGGGCGGCCGCACTCCGCCGCGTCGACCCCGTGAGCGGACCGCCGTAAGCGGTCCGCCGTACGACGGCATCGACCGGGGCCCGCCGACACGCGCGTGTCGTCCGGAGGCCGACGGGCGTTAACCCGGGCGCACGTCCCTCACGACCCTGGAGTGACCGCAGTGCCCCTACCCACGTCCCGTCGGTGGTCCGGCGCGGCAGCCCGCCGACGCCGCCTCCCGTTGCTCCGCCCACCCGGCCGCCCCGCGCTCGCCACCGTCCTGACGGCGTCCGTCCTGGCCGGCGCCTACGTGGTGCAGGCCGTGGCGGCCCTGACCCCGCACGTGCCGCTGCTGCTGGCCGCGACAGCCGTGTCCCTGGCCGTCGAGGGCGTGCTGTACCGCTGGCAGCGGGGGGTGCCGGCGCTGTTCGCCAAGGCGCACGCGGACATCACCGTGCGCCATGTGCTGCGCGACCTGCTGCTGGTCGTGGGTCTGCTGCGGCTCGGCGAGCAGCACCGCGAGACGCAGTACGCGCCGCTGCTGGCCGGTCTGCTGCTCTGCTACGCCCTGCACTGCGCCATCCAGGCCGCGTCCGTGCTGGTGCGCCGCACCCGCACGCTCCCCGTGGTGACCCGCAACATCGACGCCTCGGCGCTGCGCCTCTCCCCCGCCCCGGCCGCGCTGCTGCGCCGCCCCGGGCACCGGCTGCTCGTGTTCGGCCTGCCCGCGACGGCCGGACTGACGGCGACGGCGGTGACGGACGACCCGCGCTGCGCCGCGGCCGGGATCGGGCTGTCCCTGGTACTGGCGCTGGCCGGTCTGGCGGCGCTGCTGCCGCGGCTGCTGCCGGGCCGGCGGCCGGCGGGCGAGCAGGAGGTGCTCGCCTGGTTCGACGCCTGGCTGGCCGAGTACCGGCCCACGGTCGGGCTGTACTTCTCCGGCGGGGTGGCCTCCGTCTACCAGGCCGGGATGTGGCTGGAGCCGCTGGCCCGGCTCGACGCCCGGCCGATCGTCGTCCTGCGCGAGCGGTTCATGGTGTCGCGGATCCCGGCCACCGACATCCCGATCGTGTGCCTGCCGAAGGTGCCCACGCTGATGCGGCTGGAACACTCCACGCTCCAGGTCCTCATCCACCCCTCCAACTCGGGCAAGACCTCCCAGGTGCTGCGCATCCCCACGATCAAGCACGCCTTCGTCAACCACGGCGAGAGCGACAAGCTGTCGTCCTGCAACCCGTACGCGAAGGCGTACGACGAGGTGTGGGTGGCCGGCCCGGCGGCGCGCGAGCGGTACGCGCTGGCCGACGTCGGGGTCGAGGACAAGGACGTGGTGGAGATCGGCCGCCCGCAGCTGGACGCGGTACGGCCGTACGCGGGGCCGCCGGCGGGCTCGTACACCACCGTGCTGTACGCGCCGACCTGGGAGGGCTGGGACGGCAACCCGGGCAACACGTCGGTGATCGCGGCCGGCGAGAACCTGGTGCGTGCCCTGCTCGCCGACCCGGGGGTACGACTGCTGTACAAGCCGCATCCGCTGACCGGCTCGGTGGACCCGCGGGCGGGCGCCGCGGACCGCCGCATCCGGGAGATGGTCCGCTCGGCCAACCGGGCCCGCTCCGGGCCGCGCCCCGCCCCGTCGAAGGAACTGGCCGCGCTGACCGCCGAGCTGGACCGGCTCACCGCGGCCGAGTTCCGGGAGGGGGCCGACCAGGCCGAGCGGATGCTCGTCCAGCGCGCGCCCGAGCCGGGCCGGGCGGAGGCCGTGGCGCGGGCGACACGGGACTGGGAGGCGGCGTACTGGGCGTCGCTGCCGGAGTGGGAGCACCAGGTCGTGGTGGACGCCCGCCCCTCCCTCTACGCCTGCTTCAACGCCGCCGACCTGCTGATCAGCGACGTGTCGAGCGTGATCAGCGACTTCCTGGCGAGCGGCAAGCCGTACGCGGTGGCCAACACCGGCGGGATGCCGGAGCAGGAGTTCCGCGCGGCCTTCCCGACCGTGGTGGCGGCGACGGTCCTCACCCCCGACGCGAGCGGGGTGCCGGCCCTGCTGGAGACGGTCCGCCACCCGGAGAAAGACGAACTGGCGGAAGCGCGCGCCGCGTTGAAGGCCCGGCTGCTGGGCCCGGCGGAACCGGCGTCCCAGGAGCGTTTCGCGGCGGCCGTACGGGCGCTCGGCGCCGCCGCGCTGCAACACCGGCTGCGGGCCTTGGGACGCCGGCCGGCGGAGCTGCCGGGACAGCGGCGCGAGCCCGTCCCGCGCAGCGTGTCCCCGGACGCCGTGGCCGCGGAGGCCGTGGCCCCGGGCGCCGGGGTGCCGTCGGGGGCGCCGACGCGGGCGTGACCGCCGGAACGTGACGACGCCCGGGCGCTACGGCGGCCCGGGCGTGGCGTTCCGGGCCGGTGTCCGGCCCGGTGGGGGTCAGCGGCGCTCGAAGGAGCTCGGGTAGGGGAAGTACCACTCCAGGAAGGCGTGGACGTAGCCGCGTACGTAGTCGCGGCGTCCCGGGGCGGTGTCCACGTCGTTCAGGCAGAAGAAGTCGTAGCCGCGCCGCTCCTTCAGGGACTTCACCCGCTCCTCCAGGTGGGCCTTGCCGACGTCGACGTAGCGGTACTTGAACTTCCCCGGGACGGCGCGGCCGGTCAGCAGCGCCAGGTGGTGGTGGAAGGAGGTGGCCGTCGCCACGTCCTCGATGGAGCGGAACTTCGACCGCATGGTCCGCTCGATCGCGTCGGGGTAGTCCCGCTCCAGGTCGTTCAGCACGTCACGGCGCTGGGGGTGCGGGGTGTGCAGGAACTTGTGGGTGATGGACACCCCGTAGGTCTCCTCCAGCAGCCGGCGCACGTTGCGTCCGGCGGAGTTGGGGGCGGAGGCCTGGGGGTGCGGGGCGCCGACGCCGATCTGGTAGGTCGAGAAGGGCAGGCGGGCGACGCCGTTGCCGTAGAAGAAGTGCTGGGGGGTGACGCTGCGGCCGACGAACACGTCGTCGTTGAAGTACAGGTAGTGGTCCGACAGGCCCGGGATGTGGTGCAGCCGCGTCTCGATGGCGTGCGAGTTGAAGACCGGCAGGACGCCCTCGGGGAAGATGTCCTTGTGGTCCACGACCGTGATGCCGGGCGCGTCGGCGTCCAGCCACTCCGGCGTCTGGCCGTCGGTGACGATGTAGATGTGCCGCACGAACCCGGCGTACATCTCCAGCGACCGCAGCGAGTACTTCAGCTCGTCG
>NZ_AZUS01000030.1:0-88134 GCF_000527195.1 Streptomyces sp. CNH189 | reverse complement strand
CCGCACGCCACCCAGGAATTGGTGAAGATCCGCGCCAGCCAGATCAACGGCTGCGGCTTCTGCACCGACATGCACACCAAGGACGCCACCGCCGCGGGCGAGACCCAGCAGCGCCTCAACCTGGTCGCCGCCTGGCGCGAGGCCACGGTCTTCACCGACGCCGAGCGCGCCGCNCTCGCACTCNCCGAGGAGGGCACCCGCATCGCGGACGCCGCCGGCGGAGTGAGCGACGAGGTGTGGGCCGACGCCGCCAAGCACTACGACGAGGAGCAGCTCGCCGCGCTGATCTCGCTGATCGCGATCATCAACGCCTACAACCGCGTCAACGTCATCAACCAGCAGCCCGCCGGCGACTACCAGCCCGGCCAGTTCGGCTGACCCCGTCCCGGGCGGCCCGCGCTACACCTGCCCGAGGGCGGTGCGCAGGGCCGCCGGGGTCGCGGCGGCCCAGGCCTGCGGCGAGCACGAGTGCGGGTACGGCACCGGGGACGGGCGGTCCGCGCGGTCGTACCCGGCGAGCACCTCGGGCAGCCGGCAGCCGCAGCGGGCCGCGGCCGCGGCGAGTCCGCCGGCGAGGGCGCGCACCTCGTCGCCGAGGCCGTACCGCGCGAGGCCGAGCGCGATCAGGGCGTTGTCGTGCGGCCAGCCGCTGCCCCGGTGGTACGACAGCAACCTCCGACACGGTGACGGGGCCCTGGGCGGGGGTGCCGTCGGTGGAGCGGACGGAGCCCGGGGAGTCCTTCCCGTTCTGGTTGGCCAGGCCGCCCGGGTCCGGCATGGGGACCAGGTAGCCGTGCTTCTGGAGTCCGCCGTCGGTGAGCATCCAGTCGACGGCCCGGCGGGCGTGCTCCTCCAGGCGCACGGCGGTCGCGCGGTCGCCGGTCGTCTCGCGGTGGGCGTGCAGCAGCACCAGGAACAGCGGGGTGGCGTCGACGGTGCCGTAGTGGCGGCCGTAGGGGACCTGCCGGAGGTGGGCGACGAGGTGCCCAAGACCGTACTGACGGCCGGTTCGGTGGCGCTGACGATCCCCGTGGTATTCCTGTTCTTCGCCGCCGAACGGCTGCTCACCGAAGGCCGGACCAGCGGCGCCGACAAGAGCTGACGCCATGGGGGAACGTGTGACGACGCCGCAGCCGGTCAGCGCGGGCGGACTGCTGGACCTGATCCGCGGTGGCCGCGCCAACACCCGCGCCGCACTGCAACGCGCCACGGGGCTGTCCCGCTCCACCGTCGGACACCGCCTGGACCTGCTGAACCGGGCCGGCTGGCTGCGGCACACCACGGGCGCCTCCACCGGGGGCCGCCCGTCGGAGCGGATCGTCTTCGACCCGGCGCACGCCTCGGTCCTCTCCGTCGATCTGGAGACCCGGCACGCCCGGGCGGCGGTCCTGGACCTGGCGGGCACGATCCTCGCCGAGCACACCGGTCCGCTGGACATCACCGAGGGGCCCGACCACGTCCTGGACCACGTGTCCGGCTGGTTCCCCGAGCTGATCGCCGCGGCGGGCACCGAGGCGTCCCGGGTCTGCGGGATCGGCCTGTCGGTGCCCGGCCCGGTCGACTGGGAGATCGGGCAGGTGATCGAGCCGCCCATCATGCCCGGCTGGGACCGCTATCCGATCCGCGAGCGCCTGCAGGAGGCGTACGCCCGTCACGTGGGCGGGAGCCTGGAGAACGGGCCGGTGCCGGTCCTGGTGGACAACGACGCCAACTTCATGGCGGTGGCCGAGCAGCAGGCCAACCACCGGGACTGCGGCGCGTTCGTGCTGGTGAAGGTCTCCACCGGCATCGGCGCCGGAGTGGTGGTCGACGGCAGCGTCTACCGGGGCATCGACGGCGGCGCCGGCGACATCGGGCACATCCGGGTGCACGACCGGGCCGACGCGCTGTGCATGTGCGGCTCGTACGGCTGTCTGGCCGCCGTCGCCAGCGGCCGGGCCCTGGCCAGGGAGCTGCCCGGGGCCGACGCCACGGCCGCGGACGTCAAGCGGCTTCTCGCCGAGGGCGACCCCGACGCCATCCGCCTCGCCCGGGAGGCGGGCCGCCGGGTCGGCGAGGTCCTCGTCACCGTCGTCACCCTCCTCAACCCCGGTGTGCTGATGCTGGCCGGGGACCTGTCCGGAGTGCCGTTCATGACCGGTGTGCGCGAACTGCTCTACCAGCGGGCCATGCCCCGCACGACCGCCAACCTGCAGATCGTCACCTCACGCCTCGGAGACCGCGCCGGCCTCATCGGGGCCGCGAGCACGGTCGTCGAGCACCTCTACTCCCCCGCGCGTGCGGACGCCCGCCTCGCCGGCATCCTCGCCACCGCGCAGTCAGGAACACCGTGAGCACCTCCCCCTGGACCCACCGGCCCGTCGAGGTCGGGCTGGTCGGCGCCGGCCCCTGGGCCCGCGCCACGACACCGCGGAGATCGACGACGAGGAGTGCCGGCCGGTGCCGCGCCGGGAGTTCGGGACCGCGGTGCGCACCGGCGTCGGGTCCGCGCCCGACGCGGGACGGGGGCTGTACCTCCAGGAGCTGATCGAGCGCGTGGTGACCGGCCCGTGACGGCGCCGACCGCCCGGGCATGACAGCGGGGGCGCGCCCGCCGGGCGGGCGCGCCCCCGTGTTCCGCTGCCGCGAACGCCTGTCAGGTCAGGACGCCGCGCGCTTCGGCAGGCGCCAGTTGGGGCGCGGGAAGTGGCAGGTGTAGCCCTCCGGGTAGCGCTGCAGGTAGTCCTGGTGCTCCGGCTCGGCCTCCCAGAAGGGGCCGGCCGGGACGACCTCGGTCACCACCTTGCCCGGCCACAGTCCGGACGCCTCGACGTCGGCGATCGTGTCCTCGGCGACGCGCTTCTGCTCGTCGTCGAAGTAGAAGATCGCAGAGCGGTAGCTCATGCCGATGTCGTTGCCCTGCCGGTTCTTCGTGGTCGGGTCGTGGATCTGGAAGAAGTACTCCAGGATCGCCCGGTAGTCGGTCTCGGCGGGGTCGTAGGTGATCTCGATCGACTCCGCGTGGGTGCCGTGGTCGCGGTAGGTCGCGTTGGGCACGTCACCGCCGCTGTACCCCACCCGGGTGCTCAGCACGCCCGGCAGCGTGCGGATCAGCTCCTGCATGCCCCAGAAGCAGCCGCCCGCGAGCAGCGCCCTCTCCTCGGTCCTTGTCATGGTGTCGCCCTTCTCCCAGGTGTGCTGCGGCGTTCCTCAGTGAGAACCGCGCCGGGACCTGCATTGTTCCGGCCGCGCCGCCCGGGCCGGACACCGGGGCGTGCCGTCGGCCCGCGGGGAGCCGCACGGCGTCACGGGCGTCCGTCCCGGGCGCACTCCAGGTCCTCGGGATCGACGGCGTAGGCCATCGCCCGCATGCCCTCGTCGGTGAAGTGCAGGTGGTCGCCGTTGTCGTAGGCGGGCCGGACGCGCTCGGGGTCGTCGGGGTCGCGCACCGCGCGGTCGAAGTCGGCCACGGCGTCGAAAGCGCCGCCGGTGCGGATGAACGCGTTGACGTCCTGGCGGACCGCCTCGGCCTTCGCGTTCCACTCCGGCCAGCCCTTGTAGGGGGCGATCGTGGCACCGACGACGCAGTGGCCGGCCGCGTGGACGCGGTCGACGATCTCCCGGTAGCCGTCGATCAGGTCCGCGGCCGTGACGCCCGTGGGGGCCTTGATGTCGTTCACCCCCTCGAACACGAGCACCGTGCGCACGCCGGGGTGGGACAGGACGTCGCGGTCGAGGCGGTTCAGGGCGCTCGGCGCGCCGCCGTCGGCGAGCACCTTGTTGGCGGAGATGCCGGCGTTGGCCACGCCCCGGACCGTGGTGCGGGGCGACCGCCGGAGGCGGTCGGCGAGCTGGTCGGGCCAGCGGCGGTTGAGGTCCGTGGTGGACTCCCAGCCGTCGGTGATGGAGTCGCCCAGGGCGACCACCGCTCCGGTGCGGGCGGAGGTGCGGACGGTGACGGCGTCCAGGTAGAACCATGAGGTGGTCGTCGTGGTCCACGCGTCGGCGCTCTCGTCCGCGGTGTGGTCGCCCTGGGTGAGGTACGAGGTCTGCATGGCGAGGCGGTGTCCGGTGGCGGGGCCCGCCGCGTCCGGGCTGTGCAGGCTGACGACCAGGTCGGTGCGGGCGCGCACCCGGCCGGGCAGCGGGTCGCTCAGGACCACCTCACCGGGCGGGATCGTCACGGTGGGCCGGCCGTCGAAGGTGAGCCGGCGGTTGCTGCCGGGGACCAGTTCGGCGCCCTGCCGCCGGACGCCGGCGTACACGCTGTCGAAGGTCAGCGGCCGGTCGCCGAAGGCGTTGGTCAGCCGTAACCGGGCCCGGTCGCCGCCCACGCTGGTGTGCACCACGAGCCGGTAGGCGCGGTCGGGCACGCCCGTGCCCAGCCGGAAGGCGCTCGCGGTCCAGGTGACCACGTCGTGCCGGGGTTCCGCCGCGCGGGCCTGCGAGGGGACGGGGCCCAGGAGCGCGGCGAGCAGGGCCAGGACGGACAGTCCGCGCAGGCGGATCCCCGCCGGGCGGAGTCTTCGGGGGGTGAGCGTCGTGGTGAGCAGTTCCGCCTCCCTGAACTCGACGGCACCCTTCTCGTCGACGGGGAGATCCTCGCGAGTCGGCGTGCGCGATCCGTTGTCCTCGTTACCCGTGACGAGAGTAGCGCCGGGCGCCCGGCAGGGCACGGCCTGCCGCATGCCTTCATCCGCCGTTCACCTCCCGGTACTTGGCGGGCAGGGGCGTCAGCGGCCGACGAAGGACTGGATGGCGGTGGCGGCGGCCCCGCGGGCCCACTCCTCGAACGGCAGCGGGCGGGTGCGGATCTCGCAGCGGGCGGCGGAGCCGAAGGCGGCGGCAGCGAAGCCGTCGCGGATCTGCCCGGCGTACAGGTCGTACGCGGCCAGTCCCTCGCCGGAGATGATCACGCGCTGGGGGCCGAGCAGGTTGACCACGGTGGCGATCCCGCGGCCGATGGCCTCCCCGGCCCGCGCGTAGACGGCGCGGGCGCCCTCGTCGCCCCCGTGGGCCAGGGCGACGGCCTCCGCGGTGCCGGCGACGTCGGACCCGGTGACCTCGCGGACCCGGGCGAGGATCGCCGCGTCGGACGCGACGGCCTCCAGGCATCCGCGGTTGCCGCAGTGGCAGGGCGGACCGTCGGGGTCGACGGGGACATGGCCGATCTCCCCCGCGACGCCGTGCGCGCCGGAGACGACCCGGCCGTGCACGACGAGGCCGCAGCCGATGCCGGCGCCCACGGTGACGACGGCGAAGTCGGAAAGGCCCACGCCGTCGCCGAACCACTGCTCGGCCACCGTCAGGGCGCGGACGTCGTTGTCGACGGTGACCGGGAGCCCGCTCGCCGCCCCGGCCGGCCCGGCGAGCGATACGTCGTGCCAGTCCAGGAAGGGCGAGTAGCGCACCGTGCCCTCGGCGCGGTCCACGTCCCCGGCGAGGGCGATGCCGAGGCCCAGGACCGGCACGCCGAACCCGTCGGCCTCGGTACGCAGCTCGTCCACCAGGTCCACCGCGACCGCCAGGACGTCCCGAGGGGCACGGCCGGCCAGGGGGACGCGCCGGGCGACGAGGATGCGGCAGCACAGGTCGGTGAGCACACCGATGATCTCGTCGCCGGTCACCTTCAGCCCGGTGAACAGGGCCCGTCCCCCGTCGACCCGGACCGGGGTGGCCGGGCGGCCGAGGGCCGGGCGGGCCTCCACGCCGGCGTCCTCCACCAGGTAGCCCGCCTCGATCAGGGGGCGTACCGCCTTGGTGACCGCGGCCGGGGACAGGCCGGCCCGCCGGGCCACGTCGAGCCGGGTGAGAGGGCCGTACGCCAGGACGGTGGTGAAGACCTGGGAGGCCGCCGGGGTGTGCGCCGGAAACGTCTCGGCGGGGAAGGTCGGCTGCATGGCCGGGAACCTACGACCCTTAATTTCCGTTGTCAACGAAAGCGGCCTTCTTTCTTTCGAAGGCAAAAGAGCGCGCGACACTGCCTTGCAAACACAAGGAAGTATCCGCCCTTGACACGTGATCGAAGGCCGCGTTTGGGTTTGCGGTGCAAACCCCCGACGCCGATCGTGAGGCCCCATGCCGCTCATCACCCGCTCCCCCGACACCGGGGTCTGGCTGCTGACCACCCCGCACACGTCGTACGCCCTGCGGATCGACGAGACCGGTGCGCCCTGGCACGTGGCGTGGGGACCACGGCTCACCCTCCAGGAGGCGGACGCGCTCGCGGTGCCCGCCGGGGAACCGGCGAACAGCTTCGAGGGCCGTCCGGCCGTGGGTGAGGAACTGCCGGTGGACAGCGGCACCCGCTACGGACCGCCCTCGCTCCAGGTACGGCACGCCGACGGCTCCCGCGCCTTCGAGTGGCAGGCCACGGGACACCGGGTGGAGGGGCCGGCCCCCGGCTGCGCCGAGCTGGTCCTGGACTTCCGCGACCGGGTGTTCCCCCTGTCGGTCGCCCTGCACTACCGGGTCCGCGCCGACACCGACGTGATCGAGCGCTGGACCGTGCTGCGCAACGACGGGGACCGGAGCGCGCAGCTGCTGCGCGCCGACTCCGCGGCGTGGACCCTGCCGCCGCTGCCCGACTACCGGCTGAGCCATGTCACCGGGCAGTGGTCGGCGGAGACCCAGCTGCGCCGCGAGCCCCTGCCCCACGGGGAGACGGTGCTGACCAGCCGGCGCGGCATCACCAGCCACCACGCGAACCCCTGGACCATGCTCGACGACGGCACCGCCACCGAGGAGAGCGGCCGGGTCTGGAGCACCGCCCTGGCGTGGAGCGGCAGTTGGCGGATCACCGTGCAGCGGGCGCCGGACGGCCGGGCGGGTCTGACCGGGGGCGTGGGCCACGAGGGGACCTGCGTGCCGCTCGGCCCGGGCGAGGAGTTCCGCACGCCGGTGCTGGCCGGCCTGTTCACCGACGGCGGTTTCGGCGCGGCGAGCCGGGCCTGGCACGGTTACGTCCGCGGCCATGTGCTGCGGCACTCCGAGGAGACGGCGCCGGTGCTCTACAACTCCTGGGAGGCGACCGGCTTCGACGTCGACGAGGCGAGCCAGCTGGCACTGGCCGAGCGGGCCGCCCGGCTGGGCGTCGAGCTGTACGTGGTGGACGACGGCTGGTTCGGCGCCCGCCGCAGCGACCGGGCGGGCCTCGGCGACTGGACGCCGTCCCCCGACCGGTTCCCCGAGGGCCTCGGCCCGCTGTCCGACGCCGTGCACCGGCTGGGCATGCGGTTCGGAGTCTGGGTGGAGCCGGAGATGGTCAACCCGGACAGCGACCTGTACCGGGCGCACCCCGACTGGGTGCTGCACCTGCCGGGCCGCCCGCGCACCGAGATGCGCAACCAACTGGTGCTGAACCTCGCCCGGCGGGACGTGGCCGACTGGGCCTTCGACTGGCTCACCCGGCTGGTCGCCGAGCACCGCGTGGACTTCCTCAAGTGGGACATGAACCGCGCGTTCGGCGAGTCCGGCTGGTCCGGCCCGGACGACGGCAACGACCGGCTGTGGACGCGGTACGTGCGGAACCTCTACGGCGTACTCGACCGGCTCCGGCAGGCGCACCCGGACCTGCGGATCGAGACGTGCAGCGGGGGCGGCGGCCGGGTCGACCTGGGCATCCTCGCCCGTACCGACCAGGCGTGGACCTCCGACAACACCGACGCCGTGGACCGGCTGGCGATCCAGCGGGGGTTCAGCCAGATCTATCCGGCGCGGGTGATGTCCGCCTGGGTGACCGACGTGCCCAACCAGCTCACCGGACTGACCGTGCCGCTGCGCTTCCGCTTCCACGTGGCGATGGCCGGGCTCCTGGGTGTCGGCGGCGATCTCACCCGCTGGAGCGAGGCGGAGCTCACCGAGGGCGCCGCGCTGGTGGCCCGGTACAAGGAGATCCGGCACCTGGTGCAGCACGGCGACCAATACCGGATCGGCGCCCCGTACGGCGACGGCCCGTCGGCCGTCCAGTACGTGGCGGCGGACGGCGACGAGGCGGTGGTGCTCGCCTTCCGCGGCAGCCCGCGGCACGGCACCCCGCGGGTGCCGCTCCGGCTGCGCGGCCTGCCGCCGGGCCTGCGCTACCGGGACACGGAGACGGGCGCCGTCCACCACTCCACGGTGCTCACGGAGTACGGCCTGGACCCGGAGCTGCCGGGCGGCGACTGGTCGAGTGCTCTGATCCATCTGCGGCGGGTGCCGGAAGGGGAACGGCCACGGGTCTGACGGCCGGGCGCTGCCGCCACGGGACCGCACCCGCGCCGGGTGCGGTTCAGGCGGAGAGGGAGATACGGGCGGTGATGCTCTTGCCCTCGGCCTCCTGGCGGATGTCGAGGGACTGGGTGACGGCCATGACGATCTCCAGGCCGTGCTGCCCCACCCGCCCGGGATCGGCGTCCCGGGGCCGCGGCGCGTCCGGGTTGCCGTCACGGACGACCACCTCGACGACGTCGCTGAAGACGCGCAGATCCAGGCCGACGGGGCCCGGGGCGTACTTGCGGGCGTTGGTGACCAGCTCACTGACGACGAGCTGGGTGATCTCCACCACACGCTCCGACACCGGCAGTCCGTCCTCCACCCGCGCCCGGGTGAGGAACTCGGCCGCGAGGTGGCGTGCCTGAGCTATCCAGGCGCCCTCGGCGTCCAGGGCGTAGGAGGCCCTCAGCCGGGGTGTGCCTGACACCATCTCCCCCTCGTCGACAGGAACTGGTTCCATCCGGTCCGCCTTTACTCACCGATCACACCGCGCGACTACCCGCATCGCTCCCCCGCACGCCCATGAAGTGTGACAGGTGCCGCCGACAGGTCATCCCGCCAGGTGTCCTTCCAGCCAGTCACCCGCCGTCCGGCGGAAGAGCCGGCGGTTGTCGGCGCGGCGGAAGTCGTGGCCCTCGTCACGCAGCAGCAGCAGTTCCGCCTCCAGTCCGCGCTCCCGCGCGGCCCGTACGAACTGCTCGGACTCGCCGGGCGGCACGTTGGTGTCGTACTCCCCGTGCACGGCGAGGACCGGGGCCCGCAGGGCGTCGACGCGGCTCATCGGCGACAGGGAGCGCAGCAGCTCCCGGTCGTGTTCCGGATGCCCGTACTTGTGCGCGGCGGACTGCGCGATCCAGGGCTCGGTCCCCTCGAAGAACGTGTTCAGGTCGGACATGCCGCAGACCGCCACCCCGGTGCGGAACAGGCCGGGGTGCCACACCAGGGCGGCCATCGTCAGATAGCCGCCGTAGGAGCGGCCCATCACGGCCATCCGCCGGGGGTCGGCGAGGCCCCGCACCATGACGTGCGCCGCGCAGTCCGCGACGTCGTTGATGGCGTCGAAGCGTCCGGTCCCGAGGTCGGCGTCGACGAAACTCCGGCCGTGCCCGGACGAGCCGCGGACGTCGGGCGCGAACACGTCGAGGCCCCGGCCCAGCAGTTCCAGGTAGAGCGGGTCGAGCACCGGGCGTTCCTGCTCCTCGGGCCCGCCGTGCAGGTGCAGCACGCAGGGCGCCGCCTCGCCGGGCGAGCGGCCGGGGGCGCGGTAGTACCAGCCGCCGAGGGCGAGGCCGTCGCGGGCCACCGGGCGCACGGGCGTGGGCCGTACGGGCGTCAGGCCCGGAGGGAAGGCGTCCTCGTCGCGGGAGGACCAGGGGGTGCGCAGGGGGGCGCCGTGCGGCAGCCACCACACGCCGGGGTGGCGGCGGGACCCGGACAGCGCGACCACGGGCGCGTCGGCGTCGGCGGTGGGGGCGATCCGGGTGACCACCTCGTGGGGCAGGTCGACGCGGCGCGCCGCCCCGGCCGTCGGGGGCGTCTCGTCGCCCGGGCCGGTGCGACGTGCCGCGTTCAGCCTGACGAGCTCCAGCTCGCTCACCCCGTGCCGGTTCCAGGCGAGCACCGCGCGCCTGCCGTCCCGTCCCAGGGCGAGGAGTTCCAGGCCGCAGTCGGGCCGTTCCGCGACCACCGTGGTCGTACGCAGTTGTCCGCGCGCGTCGAGGCGCGCGGCGAGCAGGGCGGCGTACTCGCGCCCGGCGTCGCTGCGCAGCCAGACCGTGCCGGCGTCCGGGGAGAAGCCGCCGACCCAGGGGTCGCCGTCGGCGACCGGGAAGGCGCAGGTCACGGAGGAGTCCGTGGTGCGTACGACCAGCGCCTCACGGCGCCCGCGGGGGCCCCGGTAGACCAGGGCGAGTCGGCCGTCGTGGCTGAGGTCGCACACCCGCTGGTTGGCCGCGCCGCGTTCGCTGAACAGCAGGACGGGCGCGGCCGTGCCCTCCGGGTCGACCAGGTAGGCGGACAGCGTCCGCCGCTCGGTGCCGGAGTCCCGGCGTGTACTCCGGGTGCCGGGCCACCGCCGGCCGCCCGCCGGGTTCAGCAGGACCGCCCGGCCGTCCCGGCCCGCCCAGCGCGGGGCGTGCTCGGTGCCCGGCGGTCCGGGCGCGTCCGCGTGGTGGCGGTCGGCGTACGCCTGGCCGGGCGGGGCGGACTCGGTGACGGTGACCGCGATCGCGGAGCCGTCGTGCTGCCAGCAGCCGAGCCGCGCGGAGGTGCCCGACTCTCCGCCGGCCAGCAGGTGCCGCCCGCTTCCGTCGGGGCGTACGCACAGCACCCGGGTGAGTTCGCCGCCGCCCGGCGCCGAGGTGTAGGCGATCCACCGTCCGTCCGGGGACCAGGACACTTCGGTGACCGGGTGCGGGTCGCCGTCGAGCAGCCGTACCTGCGCGCCGTCCACCGGGCCGGCCCACAGCTGCGGCACCCCGGCCCGGTCGCAGACGAAGGCGACGTTACGGCCGCTCGGATCGGCCGAGGGGTACCAGCAGCCGTGCACGGCCGGGGGCGGCACGTCGTACGGCGTCGAGGTGTCCGCCAGCGCGGCGGGCTCGGGGGCGTACAGCGGGCCCCTGGGGAGGTCGGTGGCCGTCATCGGATCCCGTGCGTCTGCAGCCATGTCTCCAGCAGCGCGACCTGCCACAGGGTGTTGGCGCCCCGCCGGGTGCGGTGCGCGTCGGGCGCGGCCAGCAGCTCGGCGACGTACTCCTCGCGGAACACCCCGCGGGCGCGGGCCTCGGGCGCGTTCAGGGTGTCGCGGACCCGCTGCAGGACGGGGCCTGCCATGTGGCGGATCGCCGGGACGGGGAAGTAGCCCTTGGGCCGGTCGACGACCTCGCGCGGCAGCACCCGGCGGCCGGCGGCCTTCAGGACGCCCTTGCCGCCGTCCGCGAGCTTCAGCTCGGGCGGGCAGGCGGCGGCCAGCTCGACCAGTTCGTGGTCGAGGAACGGCACCCGGGCCTCCAGGCCCCAGTCCATGGTCATGTTGTCGACCCGCTTGACCGGGTCGTCGACCATCATCACCAGGGTGTCGAGGCGGAGCTGGGCGTCGAGGGCGGTGTCGGCTCCGTGCCGCGCCATGTGCTCGCGGACGAACTCCGCCGAGGTGTCGTGGTCCGGCAGCAGCTCGGGGCGCAGCACGGCCGCCATGTCGGCGTGCGAGCGGTCGGTGTAGGCGTCGATGTAGGCCTCGGCGGCCCGCTCGCGCGGCACGCCCGCCATCTTCGGGTACCAGTCGTAGCCGGCGAACACCTCGTCGGCGCCCTGGCCGCTCTGCACGACCTTGACCTCCTTGGCGACCTGCTCGGACAGCAGGTGGAAGGCGACCACGTCGTGGCTCATCATCGGTTCGCTCATGGCGCGGACTGCTCCGTCGAGGGCGCCGGCCACCCGGTCGGAGGGGACCATCAGCTGGTGGTGGCGGGTGTCGAAGTGCCGGGCCACGAGGTCGGAGTAGTGGAACTCGTCGCCCTCCTCGTCGCCCTCGGACTCGAAGCCGACGCTGAAGGTCGCCAGGTCCTGCTGCCCCTCGCCGGCCAGCAGGGCCACGATCAGGCTGGAGTCCAGGCCGCCGGAGAGCAGCACGCCCACCGGCACGTCGGCCACCATGCGGCGGCGCACGGCGGTGCGCAGGGCGTCCAGGACCGCGTCGGTCCAGTCGTCGGCGGTGAGGTCCGCGTACGCGGGGCGGCGGGTGTGCACGGGGTGCCAGTAGCGGCGGTCGCGCCGGGTGCCGTCGGGCTCGACGACGCGCACGGTCGCCGGGGGCAGCTTGCGGATGCCGTTCAGGACGGTGCGCGGCGCGGCGACGGTGGCGTGCCAGCTGAGGTACTGGTGCAGGGCCACGGGGTCCAGCGAGGTGTCGACGTCGCCGCCGGCGAGCAGCGCGGGCAGCGAGGAGGCGAACCGCAGGCGCTCCGTGGTCTCGGAGACGTAGAGCGGCTTGATGCCGAGCCGGTCACGGGCCAGCACCACGCGCCCCGTGTCCTGCTCGACGATGACGAAGGCGAACATGCCGTGGAAGCGGTCGACGCAGTCGGTGCCCCACTCCAGGTACGCCTTGAGCACCACCTCGGTGTCGGACTCCGAGAAGAAGCGGTGGCCGAGGGCGTGCAGCTCGTCGCGCAGCTCGCGGTAGTTGTAGACGCAGCCGTTGAAGACGCCGGTCAGACGGGCCCGCGGGTCCGCCATGGGCTGGGCGCCGTGGTCCGACAGATCGATGATCTTCAGCCTGCGGTGTCCGAGGGCCACCGGGCCCTGGGACCACAGGCCGCGCCCGTCGGGGCCGCGTGGGGCGAGGCGGTCCGTCATGCGTTCCACCGCCGCGATGTCGGGCCGTCCGCCGTCGAGCCGGATCTCCCCGCTGAGGCCGCACATCAGTGGTCCCTCCCTTCCCTCGGCTCCCGGTCCCTCGGGGCGGTGCCCTGACCTGTGACGGTGTTCTGACCTGTGACGGTGTCCTGGCCTGTGACGGCGTGCGTCGTGCTGGACATGGGGATGTGCACACTCTCCTCGGATCGGAAACGGGGGGAGGCCCGTGGGCGGTGGTTCGCGGCACGGGCCGGTCCGGTCGGATCAGCCCGGCGTGCCCGGGGTGGCGACCGGATGCAGGGGGGCGTGGGGCCGGCCGTTCGCGCGCCGGGTGGTGACCGCGGGGCGCGGGCGGCGGGTGCCGGTGCGGGACGGCGCGCGTCCGCCCCGGGTCTCGGCCGCCAGCATGGTGATGCCGGCGAGCAGGTCCTCGTCGCGGACGGCGCGGCGGAACCGGTCGGCGGCGCTGCCCGCGGCGAGCGCCTCGTCGAGGAGGTCCCGCACGGTGTCGAAGTCGCCGGACGCCTCCAGCGCCGGGCGCAGCCGGTGCAGCATGCGGCGCAGCACCAGCTGGGCCGGGGCGGCGCGGCGGGTCCAGGGGTCGACGAGCGGGCCTTCAAGACCGGAGCGAGCGGCGCGCCAGCCGGCGGCGCGCAGCCACTCGTGGTGTCCGTCGCAGCGGGGGTCGGCGCCGCGTTCCAGGCGGTGGCAGGCGTCGCGCACCAACGCCCGGAACAGGCCGGCGATCAGCACGACGGTCTCGGCTCGCGGGCAGGCGTCACAGATGCGCAGCTCCAGCGTGCCCTGGTGGGCCGAGGGGCGTACGTCCTGGTAGAGCATGCCGGCGTCGCTGATGACGCCCGAGCCGATCAGTTCGGCGACGGCCGCGTCGTACTCGGCGGCGTCCCGGTAGCAGCCGGCCGGGCCCGCGGTGGGCCAGCGCTGCCAGAGCATGGTGCGCCAGGAGGCGTAGCCGGTGTCGGAGCCCAGCCAGTACGGCGAGCTGGCGGACAGCGCGAGCAGCGGCGGCAGCCAGGGCGACACCAGGCACATGGCGCGGACCGCGGTGTCGCGGTCGGGTACGTCGGCGTGCACCTGGGCGCTGCAGATGAGCTGTTCGTCCGCGACCCGCCGGTACTCGTCCGCCATGCGCCGGAAGCGGGGTACCGCGGTGACGTCGCGCGGGGTCACCCGGGCGAGCGGCACGGTGCCCGCGGCCACGACGGCCAGTCCTTGCGCGGAGGCCGCGGCGGCCAGACGGCGCCGGGTGCCGGTCAGGTCCGCGTAGAGCCCGTCGAGGGTGTCATGGACCTGGCTGTTGCTCTCCACCGCGGACTGCTGCAGCTCGCTGCTGAAGCCGGTGTCGCCGAGTCTTTCCAACAGGGCACCGGCCCGTGGTACGAGTCGCCCGCTCTCCGCGTCCAGGACGTGGAATTCTTCCTCTGCTCCGATACGCACCGTCACCGCCGGTTCCCCTTGCCCGTAGTCCTGTGCCGGCCCCGCGACGGCCCTCGGGCCACCGGCGGCGCATTCGGCACACCCCGGGTGCCCCGGATGGCCCAGTCGCAATCGAACAGCCCTCGTCAGCGGATCGCCCACGCGGGCACGCGGCCCTGACGGGCGGGGGTACGAGGGGCGAGTCAACCTCTCCGGCCCGGCCTCCCGAACCACGCTCTCGGCCGGCCGGAGAGCGGCGCGCGGCGCACGGCGCACGGCGCACGGCGCGCGGCGCGCGGCGCACGGACGGGAGCCTGAGGTGCCGGCGGACCCGGAACCCACGGGCGGACGGCCGCGAGGGAGCGGAAACGGGGGCCGGTCCGGCGATCGGGAGCGGGACGTCGCCACGGGTATGTGCCCGGGGCCCCCGGCTCCGCCGGGGGCCCCGGGGACGGCCGACGGACGGCAGCGCGGACGCGCGGACGCGAGGGGCCAGGAGCCACGGACACACGGCCACGACCGACCGCGCCGCGGGGCGTACGGCTACGACGGACCGGGGGCCGGCCGCAGGCCGGGGCGGGCGGCCCGCACGGGGCGGGGTCAGGGAGCGGGGCGGGCCCGGATCCACGGGGGAGCCCCTCGACGAGGGGGCGTGGTCCCGGGGTCAGGTCGTCCGGAGGCTGAAGGTGTCGCGGATGTCGAAGACCTGGTCCAGGCCGGTCATGTGCAGCAGACGCCGCAGGGTCTCCGGCACGGCCACGAGGATGACCGCGGCGCCCGCCGCGACCGCGTGGTTGCGGACGGCGATCAACGCGGTGATGCCGCTGGAGTCGCAGAAGCCCAGCGCGCCCAGGTCCACCACGAGCAGCAGCCCGGCGGAGAGGAAGGCGCCCACGGCGGCCCCGCGCAGCTGCTGCGCGTTGCTGTGGTCGAGGTCGCCCGCGACCTCCAGCAGGGATCCGGTGGACGTGCGCGACGAGACGATCGTCAGGGGCTTCATGGCGGGGTCACTTCGTTCGTTCCGTGGGACTGCGTCAGGGGTCAGGGGGTGGCGGGCACGCCGATGGCGAGCAGGGCGGTGTCGTCGTCCAGCCCCTCGCCGAAGTCGCGCAGCAGACCGGTGAAGGTCTCGATCAGACGGTGGCTGCCCGCGGGGGCGCGGGCGGCGGCGAACGACAGCAGCGCCTCGTAGCCGTAGAGCTCCCGGTCGGGACCGACCCGGGCCTCGGTGAGGCCGTCGGTGTACAGCAGCAGCGTGTCGCCGGGGTGCAGGACGGTGCTCACCTCGACGAACTGCGCCGTCGGCAGGACGCCGACCAGCATGCCGCCCTTGGTGCTCAGGTACTCGGCGCGGCCGTCCGCGCGCAGGACCAGCGCGGGCGGGTGGCCGCCGGAGGCCAGCCGCACCCGCAGCGTGTCCCCCGCTCGTTCGAACACGCCGGCCACGGCGGTGCAGTAGCGCGGATCGTCGCCGGTGTAGCGCTCCATGAGGGCCCGGTTGAGGAGGCGCAGGTCGGCGACCGGGTCGGCGTCCTGGATCATGGCGGCGCGCAGGGTGTAGCGGGTGAGCGAGGTCAGCGCCGCGGCCTGCGGGCCCTTGCCGCAGACGTCGCCGAGGAAGAAGGCGGTCCGGGTGTCGTCCAGCGCGAACAGGTCGTAGAAGTCGCCGCCCAGCTCCATCGGGGAGGCCGTGTGGTAGTAACCGGCGACCTCCACCCCGGGGAGGTCCGGCAGGGTCGCGGGCAGCAGGCTGCGCTGGAGCACCGCCAGCGCCTCACGCAGCTGCGCGCGGTCGGCCTCGGCCTGCGCACGGGCCTCGTCGGCAGCCCGGCGGGCCCGCAGCAGTTCCTTCTCGTAGGCGCGCCGGTCGGTGGCGTCGAAGACGGTCGTGCGGACCAGCAGCGGTTCGCCGTCGCCGCTCCGCTTGAGGGTGGAGGTGACCAGGACCGGCAGCCGCTTGCCGGAGGCCGCCCGCATCTCCAACGCGATGCCGCCGAGGTGTCCTTGCATACGGAGCAGCGGGGCGAAGTGCGTCTCGTGGTACAGCTTGCCGCCGACGGTGAGCAGGTCGCTGAAGCGCTTGCGGCCGACCACGTCCTCACGGCGCAGACCGAGCCACCCCAGCAGGGTGGCGTTGATCTTGGCGACGGTGCCGTCCATGAGGGTGGACAGGTAGCCGCACGGCGCCGACTCGTACAGGTCCTCAGCCGAGTCCTCCAGCAGCGCGCTGAACGCAGCGCTCGTGCCAGGCGCTCCCGCGCCGGGCTCGTCCGGCCCGCCGGCGGCGCGGTTCACCGAGCTCCGGCGGACAGGAACGCGCGGATCGCCCCGGCGGTGGCCTCGGGGGCGCTGAGCTGCGGGCAGTGACCGGTGGCGTCCAGGGTGACCAGGTCGCTGCCGGGTATCGCGGCGTGGACGTACGCGCCGACCTCACGGGGCGCGATGACGTCCTGCTCGCACTCCAGGATCAGGGTGGGGGCGGTCACGGTCTCGAGGTCCTTGCGGCTGTCCGAGAGGAACGTGGTGCGGGCGAACACCCGGGCGATGTCCGGGTCGGTGGCGCAGAAGCTGTTGGTCAGCTCCTGACCGAGCTCGGGACGGTCCGGGTTTCCCATGATGACCGGGGCCATGGTCGCGGACCAGCCGAGGTAGTTGGACTCGAGCGACTCCAGGAGTTCGTCGATGTCCTCGGCCGTGAAGCCGCCGCGGTAGTCGTCCTCGTCGATGTAACGGGGCGAGGGGCACACCATGACCAGGGAGCCGATGCGGTCCGGGGCGGCGGCCGCGGCCAGCACGCCGGTCATCGCGCTCACCGAGTGGCCGACGACCACGGCGTCGCGCAGGTCCAGTTCCTCACAGACCTCCACCAGGTCACGGGCGTAGCCGTCGAGGGAGGAGTAGCGGTCCTCCCGCCAGGCGGACAGGTCCGAGCGGCCGGCGCCGACGTAGTCGAAGAGCACCAGGGGGTGCTCGTCGGCGAGGAGCGGCTCAACCAGGCGCCACATGTTCTGGTCACAGCCGAAGCCGTGCACGAGGACGACGGGACGTCCGGTGGCGGCGCCTGTCACGCGGACGTTGTTCCTGCGGAGAATGCTCATCTGCCCATGCTCGCACGCCGTGCGGGGCCCCTGTCGGCTGCCTCAGGCGGGCCTGCGGTCCAGGCTCGGGCCGCCCGCGAGCCGCCCACCCGCGGGGTCCCCGGCCGCGTCGTCGGCGGGGTCCACGCCCGCGTCGGCGGCCGGGGACCCACGCGCCACGGCGGTGCGGGCCTCCAGGGCGCGCAGCACCGCCACCATGTCCTGGCCGCCGTACCCGCCGGCCACGGTCTCCTCAAACAGGGTGTGGCAGACGTCGAGCAGCGGGGAGGCCACTGCCCTCCCCCGGGCGGCCTCCGCGATCAGACGGTTGTTCTTCAGCACGTCCTCGGCGGCGGCCTGGACGGTGAAGTCCCGGGCGAGCAGCTTGGGCGCCTTCATCCGGGAGACGGCACTGGCCATGGGACCCGCGTCCAGCACGTCGAGGAAACGGGCGCGGTCCAGTCCGTACCGTTCGGCGAAGTGGAACGCCTCGGTGAACCCGGTGACCTGGGTGATCAGGAAGAGGTTGACCGCGAGCTTCATCAGCAGCGCGTCCGGCACCGGTCCGCAGACGAACGTCTCACGGCACAGCGGGCCGAGCAGGGGCCGTACGGAGGCGAGGGCCGAGTCGTCGCCGGCCAGCATCGCCACCAGCTGACCCTGTTCCGCGGGGACGCGGGAGCCGGACACCGGGACCTCGGCGTAGGCGCCGCCCGCGGCGCGCACGGCCTGCTCGAGGCCGGCCGAGTACTCCGGCGAGGTGGTGCCCATGTGGACGACGGTGCGACCGGCCACGCGGTCGGCGAAGGCGGGGGTGCCGCGGGCCAGCACCGCGTCGACCGCCGTCTCGTCCGCGAGCATCAGCAGGACGGTGTCCGCCCGCTCGAAGACCTCGGCGGGGCTCGCGGCGACCTCGGCACCCGCGTCCCGCAGGGGTGCGCACCGATCGGCGGTGCGGTTCCACACGACGAGCGGGGTGCCGGCGCGCGCGAGGTTGAGCGCCATGGGCCGGCCCATGACTCCGAGTCCGATGAAACCCACCCGCATGTCGCACCACCGTTTCGGGCCGCGCCGCGGCCGCCCCGAGCCCTCATGAAAGCACCGGCTATGACAGCTGTCATAGTAGCGGCCTCCATGACGGCGGTCATAGGCTGGACCGGCCGAGGGGACGAGAAGGGACGAACACGTGCGGGAGGCCGGGATGGCAGGGGCCGAGCGGGGGCCGCGGGAGCGGATGGTCTTCAGCGCCGCCCAGCTGATCCGGCGCGAGGGGGTCGCGGCGACCGGGATGCGCGAGGTGGCCGCCCACGCCGGGGCGCCGCGCGGATCGCTCCAGCACTACTTCCCCGGCGGCAAGGAGCAGCTCGTCAACGAAGCGGTGGGCTGGGCCGGCCGGTACGCCGGGAACCGCGTGGCCCGGTTCCTGGCCGCGCTGCCCGAGCCGACCCCGTCCGGCCTGTTCGCGCAGATGGTCCGCCAGTGGACCGAGGAGTACGAGACCGGCGGCTTCGACGGCGGCTGCCCGGTCGCCGCGGCCACGGTGGACCGCGCCCGGACGGCCGACGCGACCCGGGAGGCGGCTGAAGCGGCCTTCGCCCGGTGGACGGGTGCGGTGGCCGGGGCCCTGACGGACATGGGCGTCCCCCGGGAGCGCAGCGGGCCGCTCGCCACGCTGATGATCAGTTCCCTCGAAGGGGCGATCCTGATCGCCCGGGCGGAGCGCGACGTCCGCGCCCTGACGACGGCGGCCCGCGAACTCGGCCCGCTGCTCGACACGGCGGTGACCGTCCCCGGACCGGACGCGCGTACGGGCGAACCGGCCGGTGACTGACGCTCCGTTGACTACAGTGATCGCGCCACCATCCGGCTACCACGGACCTGTGAGGTAATCGCGAACCATGTCGACCGAAACGTTTGAGTTCCAGGTAGAGGCTCGTCAGCTGCTCCAGCTGATGATCCACTCGGTCTACTCGAACAAGGACGTCTTCCTCCGCGAGCTCGTCTCCAACGCCTCGGACGCGCTCGACAAGCTGCGGCTGGCCAAGCTGCGCGACGACACGCTCGACGCCGACGTCTCCGACCTGCACATCGAGCTGGAGACCGACCCGGACGCCCGAACGCTCACCGTGCGCGACAACGGCATCGGCATGTCGTACGACGAGGTCGGCGAGCTGATCGGCACCATCGCCAACTCGGGCACGGCGCAGTTCCTGAAGGAGCTGAAGGAGGCGCAGGACGCGGCCGGGGCGGAGGGACTGATCGGCCAGTTCGGCGTCGGCTTCTACTCCGGGTTCATGGTCGCCGACGAGGTCACCCTGCTGACCCGGCGGGCCGGCGAGCACCAGGGCACCCGCTGGTCCTCGCGCGGTGAGGGCACGTACACGCTGGAGCGGGCCGACGACGCGCCCCAGGGCACCTCGGTCGTCCTGCACCTCAAGCCGGCCGACCCGGACAACCAGCTGCACGACTACACGTCGGTGTGGAAGGTCAAGGAGATCGTCAAGCGCTACTCGGACTTCATCACCTGGCCGATCCGGCTGGTCGGGGAGAAGAGCGAGCAGGGCGACGACGGCGAGGGGGCCGGCCCCGAGACGCTGAACTCGATGAAGGCGCTGTGGGCGCGCTCGCGCGACGAGGTGTCCGAGGACGAGTACCACGAGCTGTACAAGCACATCGGCCACGACTGGCGGGAGCCGCTGGAGACCGTCCAGCTGCACGCCGAGGGCACCTTCGAGTACCAGGCCCTGCTGTTCGTCCCGTCGCACGCCCCGCACGACCTGTTCCAGCAGAACATGCGGCACGGCCTCCAGCTGTACGTGAAGCGCGTCTTCATCATGGACGACTGCGAGGCGCTGCTCCCGGCGTACCTGCGGTTCGTCAAGGGCGTCGTCGACGCGCAGGACCTCTCGCTCAACGTGTCCCGCGAGATCCTCCAGCAGGACCGGCACATCCGGATGATGCAGCGCCGCCTCACCAAGAAGGTGCTGTCCTCGGTGAAGAGCATGATGACCGGGGCCCCGGAGAAGTACGCCACCTTCTGGCGCGAGTTCGGTGCCGTGCTCAAGGAGGGCCTGGTCACCGACCCCGACAACCGGGACGCGCTGCTCGCGGTGGTGTCCTTCGCCTCGACGCACGAGGACGGCGAGGCGGTCACGCTCAAGCAGTACGTGGAGCGGATGCCGGACGGACAGGACGACATCTACTTCATCACCGGCGAGTCCCGCGAGGCGATCGACAACTCCCCGCACATGGAGGCCTTCCGGGAGCGCGGCATCGAGGTGCTGCTGCTCACCGACCCGGTCGACGAGGTGTGGGCGGACGCCGTCGGCGAGTTCGAGGGCAAGCGGCTGCGGTCGGTCGTCAAGGGCGAGATCGACCTGGACGCGCGCGAGGACGACAGGAGCGAGGACGAGCAGAAGCAGCAGGCCGAGGCGTACGCCGGTCTGCTCGGCTGGATGCGGCAGCGGCTGGAGGACGACGTCAAGGAGGTGCGGCTGTCGACGCGTCTCACCGTGTCCCCGGCCTGCCTCGTCGCCGACGCGGACGACCTCACGCCGGCGCTGGAGAACATGTACCGCGCGATGGGGCAGGAGGTGCCGCGCAGCAGGCGCGTCCTCGAACTGAACCCGGACCACGCCCTGGTGAAGGGCCTCAACGAGGCGTACGGGGAGCGGGAGGACCGCTCGGAGCTCACCGACACCGCGGAACTGCTGTACACCCTGGCCGTGGTGGCCGAGGGCGGCCGGCCCAGGGACCCGGCGCGCTTCGTGCGGCTGATGGCCGACCGCCTGGAGCGCACCCTGTGAGGTGACGCCGCGAGGTGACGGTCCACGGCCCGTCGTCCCCGCCCGCGGTCAGACGCGGGCGGGTTCGGCGGGCCTCGGCCTGCGCGCGGCCTCCCGCAGACGACGGCCACGGCGGGTGGGACCCCACGGCTTGAGCACCGAGATGACGGTCATGAGGACATAGGCGGACAGGGACACGATCGGCCCCATGAGGACGTCGCCGCCGTCGGGCAGCGCGTGACCGGCGGAGACGGCCGCCACCGCGTCGTTCACGCCAGGCCGCAGGGCGAAGGCGGTGGCGGTGGTCGTGGCGAGGGTCAGCCAGAACTTGGTCCACACCCAGCGGTGCCGGGCCAGCCCCCAGGGGGTGCCCAGGGACAGGACCAGACCGCTCACCAGGGTCAGCAGGGCGACCGGCAGCAGGAGCCAGTCGGCGAACAGCTTCATGGCGCGGACGGCCGCCTCCACCGTGGCCGCCGACCCGGTGGTGTTCGCGGCGAGGCCGAGTGCGAGCAGCCCGGCGGACAGCCCCAGCCAGCCGGCGGAGGCGACGACATGGACGACGAGGAGGGCCCGGCGTGCGGGGCGGTCGAGTCTCACGCCGTCCACGGTGCCGGGCCGGGCCGCCGGGGACATCCCACGGCGGGAGTAACCCCGCGTACCGACCGGGGCGTACACCGCGCCGGGCCGGCGGACCGTCCCCGGCTTCCCCGGCCCGTGTCGCAGGTCACGCGCCATGGTCAGGCATTTCCGGCCGGACGGGCGGCTTGCGCACGAGAAGGTGGGGGCACAAGTGAGCGGTGACCACAGCAGACTTCCTTTTCGCCCTCCTCGGCGCGGTCGCCCTCGGCGCGGCCGTGCTGCCGCGGCTGCTGGACCGCAGGCCGCTGTCCCTCCCCCTGGTGTTCCTCGGCCTCGGCGCCGTCGTCCAGCTGCTGCCCCTCCCGCTGCCGGAGATCGACCCGGTGGCGGACGGACTGTGGGTGGAGCACCTGGCGGAGATCTGCGTGGTGCTGTCCCTCATGGGCGCGGGTCTCGCCCTGAACCGGCCCTTCGGCCTCGCGAACTGGCAGGGGGTGTGGCGGCAGCTCGGCATCACGATGCCGCTGACCATTGCCGCCGTCGCCGCCCTCACCTGGGGCCTGCTGGACTGGCCCGTCGCCGCGGCGCTGCTGCTGGCGGCCGTGCTCTCCCCCACCGACCCGGTGCTCGCCTCCGAGGTGCGCGTCGGGGAGCCGACGGACGCGGAGCACGACGAGGACGAGGTCCGCTTCACGCTGACCGGTGAGGCCGGGCTGAACGACGGGCTGGCCTTCCCCTTCGTCGCGGGGGCGATGGCCCTGGCGGCCGCGGGCGGGCAGCTGACCGGCGGCGGTGTCGGCCACTGGCTGCTCGTGGACGTGCTGTACAAGTGCGCGGCGGGCGTGGCCGCGGGGCTGCTCGTCGGGGCGCTGCTGGGCCGGCTGTTCTTCCGCGCCCGGTGGCAGGCGATGCGGCTGTCGGAGCACAGCGAGGGGTTCGTGGCCCTCGGCGCGACGTTCCTCGCGTACGGGGTGACGGAGCTGGTGCACGGCTACGGCTTCCTCGCCGTGTTCGTCACCGCCTGCCGGATCCGCTCGGCGGAGCGCACGCACGGCTTCCACGGGGTACTGCACGACTTCGTGGAGCAGATCGAACGGCTGCTGACGGCGGTGCTGCTGTTCCTGCTGGGCGCGTTCGTCGCCCAGGGCGGGCTGGCGCCGCTCAGCTGGCAGGGCGCGGCGGTGGGCGTGCTGCTGCTGCTCGCCGTCCGCCCGGTGACCGGGTGGGTCGCCCAGCTCGGCGCCGCGGCCGGCCCCCGGGAGCGGGTGGTCACCGCGTTCTTCGGCATCCGCGGCATCGGCTCCCTGTTCTACCTGGCGTACGCGCTGGACTCCCACGACTTCGGGGTGCCTCCTGAGGTGCTGTGGGCGGTGGTGACCTTCACGGTGGTCGCCTCGGTGGCGCTGCACGGGGTGAGCGCCACGCCTGTCATCGCGCGTCTGGACCGGCTGCGGCTGCACCGCGCCAAGGCGAAGGGCGCGGGGCACGACCCGAAGGACCACGAAGTGGCCGGGGAACGGTTGTGAACGTGCTGCCCGCGACCGCACGACACACGGCCCGCCCCGATGTGCGGGGCCGCCGGGTTCGGTGTTGTGTGGGGATCATGCGGCGTGAGGACGGGCGGGCCGGCCCGGTGGACGACGTCGAGGCGGTCCTCGACGAGCTGTACGCGCTGCCGCCGTCGGACTTCGTCGCCCGGCGTGAGGAACGCGCGGCGGCGGCCCGAACCGGGCGGCGGGCCGAAGACGCCCGCCGTATCCACGCCGCCCACCGTCCCACCCTCGCCGCGTGGGCGGCGAACCTGCTGCGGCGCTCACGGCCCGACGAGGCGCGGCAGTTCCTGGAGCTGGGGCAGGCGCTGCGCGAGGCCTACGCCACCCTGGACCCGAGCGGTCTGAAGGAGCTGTCGGCGCAGCGGCGGCGCATCGTCTCCGAGCTGTCGCGGCAGGCGGCGCAGCTCGCGCGGACGGCCGGACACCCGCTGTCGGACGCGGTGCAGCGGGACGTGGAGACGACGCTGCGCGCGGTGCTCGCCGACCCGGAGGCGGCGGCCGTGTGGGACGCGGGCCGGGTGGAGAGCGTGCTCACCCCTCCCTCGGAGTTCGGTGCGGAGGCGGTCGCCGCCGCGCCGGCCCGCCGCGAGCCGGCGCGCACCCGGACGTCGCGTACGAAGCCGGCGGCGGCACGCAAGAGCGAGGACGAGGCCGCCGGGCGGCGGCGTGCCGAACGGGAGGAGCGCGCGGTCCGGGCGCGGGAGGAGGCGCGGGCCGCAGAGGCGCGGCTGCGTGAACGGCGCGACGCCCGCGAGGACGCCCGGAGGGCGCTGGAACGGGCCGGGGAGCGGGAGCGGGAGGCCGGGGAGCGGGTGGCCGAGCTGGAGGAACAGCTCGGGCGGGCCCGCACCGAACGGGAGCGGACGGGGACCGAACGCGCGGAGGCCCAGAAGCGGGACGACGCCGCCGTGGACGCCCTCGCCGGGGCCGAACGGGAGGCGGCGGCCGCCGCGCGCCGGGCCGGACGGGCGGAGAGGGACAGCACGTGACCGACGGCGGACGACCGCGCGAGCGGGCGCGAGGGTTCCGGCGCCCCGGGTACCCGGGGCGCGTACCCACGTGCGGACGCGCCCGGGCAGGGGCGCCCGGCCGGGACGGCGGTACACAGGAGGTGGGGCGCCACGTGACCCAGCGGGAACGGGCCGCCCGCAGGACGGGGGGTACGGCATGACACACGAAGACATCAGGGACACGGACACCGGAACCGCGGGCACCGGCAACACGGCGGGCGGACGGACCGCGCCCGTACCGGCGTCGCTGTCCTCGTTGATGGTGTCCCTCGACACCGGCGCCTACGTGGTGGACTCCAAGGGCGCCGTCGTCGCGGTCAACACGCACGCCGAACGGCTGCTGGGCCGGCCCGAGGAGGAGTTCCTCGGCCGCGACGCGCACGATCTGCTGCACCGCAGCCGGTACGGCGCTCCGCTGCCCCGCACCCAGTGCGGGATGCGGCACGCCTACATGGCCGGGCGCACGCTGCAGTCGGAGGAGGAGTGGTTCGAGCGCGGCGACGGTTCCCTCGTCCCGGTCTCCTGGCTGGTCACCCCGTGCCGCACCGACGACGGGGCCGATCGCACCCTGGTGCTCTTCCACACGCCGCACGACCCGGAAGAGGTGCGCGCACCGGGCAACCGGTTCATGAGTCCCCTGCCCGAGCTGGAGCGGCTCGCCCTGCTGGCCGAGACCACCACCCAGCTCACCGCCACCCTAGACGTCGAGACGGCGCTGCGCAGGCTGGTGCGGCTGGTGGTGCCGCAGCTCGCCGACTGGGCGGTCGTCGACCTGGTCACCGAACGCGGCGAGGTGCGGCGCACCACCGTGGTCCACGCCGACGACGGCGACCTGGTGCGCCGCGAGGACCTGCAGGGGCCCCTGCCACCCGTGCCGCAGGAGTCCCTGATACCGCTCGCCCGGGCGCTGCGCGGGGTCTCCCCCTCCCTGGCCGATCCCTCCCTGCACCGGACACCGGACTCCCCGCTCGCGGAGGAGCAGCGCCGGCTGTTCGCGGAGTCCGGCATCCACTCAGCGGCCGTCGCGCCGATCCGGGGGCTGCGCGAGGTGCTCGGGGCGCTGACCCTGGGCCGGGCGGACCGTCCGGAACCGTTCACCGCGGCCGACCTGCCGCTGCTGGAGGACATCTGCCGACGGGCCGGCCTGGCGCTGGACAACGCCCGGCTGTACCAGCGGCAGCGCACGGTCGCCGAGACCATGCAGCGCCATCTGCTGCCGCAGCTGCCGCGCGTGCCCGGGCTGGAGATGAGCGCCCGGTACCTGGCCGCGCCCGACGCCTCACAGGTCGGCGGCGACTGGTACGACGCGTTCGTACTGCCCGACGGGGCCACGGCACTGGTCGTCGGGGACGTCGTCGGGCACGACCTCGACGCCGCGGCCGGCATGGCGCAGATGCGCAACGTGCTGCGGGCGTACGCGTGGTCCCAGCAGGATCCGCCGAGCAGGATCGTCTCCCGGCTCGACCTGGCGGCCGTGCACATCACCGAGGTCACCATGGCCACGCTGTTGTTCGCCCGGATGTCCCCCGTCGGGGACGGCCGGTGGACGCTGTCGTGGACCAACGCCGGCCACCCCCCGCCGCTGCTGGTCACCCGGGACGGCGAGGCCCGCTACCTCACCGACGGGCACGGCATCCTGCTCGGTTCCGGTACGGACCGCCCCCGGCCCGACGGGGAGGTCGAACTCCCGCCGGGGGCGACGCTGTTGTTCTACACCGACGGTCTGATCGAGGAGCCCGGCCGCGATCTGGAGGAAGGGATGGAGCGGCTGCGCGTCCACGCGGCCGCCCTGGCCCAGCAGTCGCCGGACCGGTTCACCGACCTGGTGCTGGAGCGGGCCCGGCCGGCCGACAACGACGACGACGTCGCCCTGCTGACCGTCCGCGTCCCCGTCGACGGAGCGGCCTCACGGCACTGACGGCCGGCCAACTGCGTCCACTTGGCCGGGAGTTGGCCTAGACCAGCGACGATCCGGACCGCTAGACTCCCCCTCGACTCGGGTTGAGAGCGCTCTCACACGTGGTTGTTCCACCCCCACCTCGCTGGAACGACGAAGGGCCACCTTCCATGAGAAGACGCACCGGACTCACGCATGCCGTCGTCGCCGCCGCGCTCCTGATCGGCAGCTTCACCGCCGCGGGCACGCTCCCGGCCTCCGCGCACGACGCCCCCGCCACCACCGGCACCGACGCGGCACCCGCCTCCCCCGGGCTGCTGCGGGCGATGCAGCGCGACCTCGGCCTGACCCCCGCCGAGGCGGAGGAACGGCTGGCCGCCGAACGCGAGGCCACCGCCCTGGCCGCCAAGGCGCGCAAGGCCGCCGGATCCGCCTACGGCGGCTCCTGGTTCGACGCCGGCAACGGGAAGCTCACCGTCGCCGTCACCCCGGACGCCGACGCCACGACCGTACGCACCTTGCGCGACTCCGGTGCCGCCGTGCGCACCGTCGCGCACACCGAACGGCGGCTGGACGCGGCCAAGTCCCGCCTCGACCGGCTCGACGCCCCGGCTGGCGTGGCCAGTTGGTCCGTGGACCCGGTGGCCAACTCGGTCGTGGTGAACGTGGTCGACGGCCGGCGGACCGACAACGATGTCCGTGCCTTCGTGGGCAAGGCCCGCGAGGCCGGCCCGGTCACCGTGCGGACCGTGCGCACCGCCCCCAGCACCTTCGCCGCGGGCACGGTCGGCGGCGACCCGTACTACACCGGCAACGTCCGCTGTTCCATAGGCTTCTCGGTGCACGGCGGCTTCGTCACCGCCGGGCACTGCGGTGGCGCCGGGCAGCAGGTGAGGGGCTGGGACGGCTCGTACATCGGCAACTTCCAGGGCTCCTCGTTCCCGGACAACGACTACGCCTGGGTGAACGTGGGCAGCGGCTGGTGGACCGTGCCGGTGGTGCTCGGCTGGGGCACCGTGTCGGACCAGCTGGTGCGCGGTTCGGCGGAGGCGCCGGTGGGTGCCTCGATCTGCCGCTCGGGCTCCACGACGCACTGGCACTGCGGCCGCGTGCTGGCCAAGAACGAGACCGTCAACTACGCCCAGGGCGCGGTGCACCAGATGACGAAGACCAGTGTGTGCGCCGAGGGCGGTGACTCGGGCGGTTCGTTCATCAGCGGCGACCAGGCCCAGGGTGTCACCTCCGGCGGCTGGGGCAACTGCTCCGGCGGGGGCGAGACCTGGTTCCAGCCGGTCAACGAGATCCTCAACCGCTACGGGCTGACGCTGCACACGGCCTGACCTTCCGGCAGCGAACGGGCGGGCCCCGCCGAGCGACTCGGCGGGGCCCGCCTCCTGTGCTGCCCGAGGCCCCTTCGGCTCCACGTCCACAACAGTTACCGGTCCGTAACTTACACGTGGGTTACCGGCGGTAAGTGAGCGCTGTTAGTTTTCGGTTCCATCTTCTGCAGCCGCAGCGAGGAGAGAGCCGTGAGCCGTATCAGCAGCGTGCTGACCACCGTGGTCGCCACGACGGCGTGTGTGTGCGCGTCCGCTCCACCCGCCGCCGCGACCGATCCGGTCGTGTCGCGGGGCGTGACCATCCCCGCCTTCTACTCCCCGCCCGCCGAACTGCCGTCGGGCAACGGCAAGCTGATCCGCCATGAGCCGCTGCGTCTCGGGCTGAGCCTGCCCGGCCTGGGCGGCCGCCGGCTGCCGGGCACGGCCACCCGCCTGATGTACACCTCGACCGACGCGAACGGGCAGCCGGTCGCCGTCACCGGCGCCTACATCGAGCCGTCCGCCGACTGGAAGGGCACCGGACCGCGCCCCCTGGTCGTCGTCGGCTCCGGCACCATGGGCCAGGGCGACCAGTGCGCCCCCTCCCTCGCCCTGGAGAACCCGCTGACCCTCACCGGGGAGACCCTGTCGTTCGGCTACGAGAACCTGGCGGTCTACCGCCTGCTCGCCACCGGCGCGGCGGTCGTCGTCACCGACTACGTCGGCCTCGGCGCCACCGACCGGCTGCACACCTACGTCAACCGCGTCGACGAGGGCCACGCGATGCTGGACGCCGCCCGGGTGGCGCGCTCCGTACCCGGCGCGTCCGTCACCGCCGCCTCCCGGGTGGGGATGTACGGCTACAGCCAGGGCGGCGGCGCCAGCGCCTCCGCGGCCGAACTCCAGAGCGGCTACGCGCCCGACGTCCCGCTGGTCGGCACCTACAGCGGCGCGCCGCCGGCGAACCTGACGGACGTGACCAAGGGCATCGACGGCAGCGCCCTGGCCGGCGCGCTGGGCTGGTCCATCAACGGCTTCGCCCAGACCTCGCCGGCCCTGCGGGCCGTGCTCGAGGCGAACATGAACGAGGCCGGGCGCGAGGCGCTCGAGGACATCTCCACCACCTGCGTCGGCGACGCGATCCTGGGCTACGGCTTCACCAGGAGCACCAAGTGGACGAAGAACGGCAAGTCCGTCGGCGACATCATCGCCGGTGAGCCCGCCGCCCAGGCAGTGCTGGACGACCAGCGCATCGGGCGCCTGCGGCCCACCGGGCCGGTCCGCGTGGCCACCGGCGTGCAGGACGACATCGTGCCGCACGGCCAGGCCCGGCAGATGGCCGTGGACTGGTGCAAGAAGGGCGGCGACGTCACCTACAAGGCGGTCCGGCTGCCGAACCTCGGCGACAAGCTGCTGACCAACCATCTGGCGCCGTTGCTGACCGACCAGGGCGACGCGATCGAATGGCTGACCGACCGGCTCAAGGGCAAGGCCACCAGCTCGAACTGCTGGACGATGCCGATCCAGCCGTGAGGGCCGGCAGATGACATGAGCCCCGTCCCGCGACCGCGGGACGGGGCTCATGAGCGGAGCGCCGGGCAGGCCTTGCACCTGCATCTCCCCGCAGGAAGCGGGGCGTCTTTCCTTGGACCACCAACGCACGGCCGGGCGGCGGGGTTCCGTCCTCGCCGCGACCTGGGACAACCATAGCGGTGATCGCCCCGATAGTCACATCGGTCACATGACCAGCCCGGCGAGGGCTCCGTCGAAGTTCTTCTCGACCTGCGCCTGCTCGGCCGCGTTCGGCCGGGCGACGGTGCAGGAGGGCCCGGCGCTGGCGCCGGACATCAGGCTGGAGCAGGGGCCGGGCTTGCGGTCGGGCAGGCCCAGGACGTGGCCCAGTTCGTGGGCGGCGATGCGGACGGTGGAATGGCCCGCGTCCACCGCCTGGCGGCCGAAGTGGACGGTCCCGCTGCCCATGGACGACGGCACGGTGCGCGGCCAGCCGTCGTCCACGACGATCCGTATGTCGGCGCGCTCCCCGGAGGCCACCGGACGCAGTTCCACACCGTCGACACTGTCGTTCCAGACCGCCGCTCCCCGGTCGACCGCGGACGCGAACTTCCCGGCCCCGCTCGTGTCGTAGGTGAGCACCCGGGTCTCCCCCGCGGGCGCCGCCGTGTCGGCGGCCTTGACCCTCACGGCCTGCCCGCCCACCACGGGTCCGTACAGGAGGAATACGGCGGCCACGGCGCCGGTGAGCGTACGGATCCGCATGGTCGACCTCCTGTGGGGGGAAGGCGGCGGGCCGAGGTGCCGCTTCGGAGCGACTTCCCGCCGCCCGGCCGGTCAATCACCGGGCCCGGCGATTCAGAAGCGCTGGTACTCAATCCCATGCGACGTATCGGTTGGACTTCCGGATCACCCGGGGGCACTGTGGGGCCAGGACCGACACCGTCCCACGGGACACCCCCGCCCGCATCACCGGAGAACGCCCCGATGAACCATCTCGCCAGTCCCGACCGCTACGACGGCACCATGCGCTACCGGCGCACCGGCCGCTCGGGCCTCGACCTCCCGCTGCTGTCCCTGGGCTACTGGCACAACTTCGGTGACGACCGGTCCTTCGAGAGCCAGCGCGCCATCGCCCTGCGCGCCTTCGACCTGGGCATCACCCACCACGACCTGGCGAACAACTACGGCCCGCCCTACGGCTCCGCCGAGATCAACTTCGGTCGGCTGATGCAGCGGGACCTGGCCCCGTACCGCGACGAGATGGTGATCTCCACCAAGGCCGGCTGGGACATGTGGCCCGGCCCGTACGGCCAGGGCGGCGGCTCCCGGAAGTACCTGCTGGCCTCGCTGGACCAGTCCCTGGAGCGCATGGGCCTGGAGTACGTGGACATCTTCTACTCGCACCGTCTCGACGCCACCACTCCCCTCGAGGAGACCATGGGCGCCCTGGACACCGCGGTGCGGCAGGGCAAGGCGCTCTACGTCGGCATCTCCTCCTACGACGCCGAGCGCAGCCGCCAGGCCGCGGAGATCCTGCGCGACCTGGGCACCCCGCTGCTGATCCACCAGCCGTCGTACAACATGCTCAACCGCTGGATCGAGACGGACGGCCTGCTGGACGTGGCGCAGGAGGAGGGCTTCGGCGTCATCGGGTTCACCGCCCTGGCCCAAGGGCTGCTCACCGGCCGCTACCTGGACGGCGTGCCGCAGGACTCGCGGGCCGCCGCCGGGACCTCCTTCGACGCGGGCTGGCTGACCGACGACATGCTGCGCCGGCTGCGGGCCCTGAGCGACATCGCGGCCCGCCGCGGCCAGACGCCGGCGCAGATGGCCCTGGCCTGGGCGCTGCGCGACCCCCGCGTCACCTCGCTGGTCATCGGCGCCTCGCGCACCGAGCAGCTGGAGCAGAACGTGGCGGCGCTGGAGAACCTCGACTTCACCGCCGAGGAGCTGGCCGAGATCGACACGTACGCCACGGAGGGCGGCGTCGACCTGTGGCGGGACGCCCGCCAGGGCGCGCTGGGCTGACCCCGTCGGGGGCCGGTGAGGTGTGCTCCGCCCGGTTCGGGGAACTGAGGTGCGGAGGACCGCTTGGCCCCCCACCGTTCGGACGGCCGCCCATGCAGACCTTCCTTCCCTACCCCGACTTCTGCGGATCCGCGCTGGTGCTCGACCGGAAGCGGCTCGGCAAGCAGCGGGTGGAGGCGCTCCAGGTGCTGCGCGGGCTGATCGTGCCGGGCTACGGCTGGCGCCGCCATCCCGCGGTGCGCATGTGGACCGGGTACGAGGAGGCGCTGGTGCGCTACGGCCTGGACGTGTGCCGGGTCTGGCGCGACCGGGGCCACCAGGACAGCTGTGCCGCGACCCTGGTCGCCGACCTCGCCACCGTCCGGCCCGGCGCTCCGGTGCGCGAGCAGCAGGAGCTGGCCAGGGCCGGTGAGCTGCCGCCGTGGCTGGGAGACGACGCCGTGCACCGCAGTCACCGCTCCGCGCTGGTGCGCAAGGACCCGGACGTGTACCGGGAGCTGTTCCCCGGCGAGCCGGACGACCTGCCGTACGTCTGGCCGTCCTCCGACCGCGACCCGGAGGCGGCGGCCGGCTGAGCACCGACGCCCCGGCGCACCTCACGGGAGGTGCGCCGGGGCGTCGGCGGTCGTGTCAGCGGGCGGACAGGTACTCCTCGACCCCCGGGGCGGTGTGCGCGTCCTCGGCGTTCACCACGCCGCCGACCGCCTTGGCGTCGGGCTTGAGCACGTACGTCTCCACGCTGGCGGGACGGTTCACGTCGGAGAAGTTCTGCGGCGTGCCCAGCCCGGTGTCGGCGTTGGTCTGCGAACGGTGCGCCTTGACGACGTCCTCCCGGCTCAGGCCGCCCGCCTCACAGGCCTTGGCCAGGTCGGAACCGATGAGCTGGGCGGCGTTGTAGCCCGACAGCACACCCGAGTCGACCGGGGAGTCCGGGTACTTCTTCTTGTACGACGCCACCATGCGCTCGACGCCGGGCAGGTCGGAGCTGACCGCGGGCGCGGCGCTGACCACGCTCAGCATCGCCGCGAGAGCGGGCGCGGCGGGCGTCTCCATCAGCTGGGGCGCGAACCCGGGGGCGCTGCTGACCACGGGGACCTTCAGGCCGCGTGAGGCGGCGACACCGACCAGGGAGGCGGTCTGCGCCGGTCCCGCGCTGATCAGGACGGCCTTGACACCCTGCTTGCGCAGCGCCGAGACCTGCGCCGACAGATCGGTGTCCGTGGCCTGGATCTTCTGGCCGGCCACCTTGATCCCGGCCCGCTCGGCCGCCCAGGTGGAGCCTTCCAGGGCGTTGGCCCCGTAGTCGCCCTCGAAGTAGACGTGGCCGATGGTGTCGCCCTTCTTCAGGCCCTTGGTGCGGGTGAGGAACTCCACCGCGGCGATCATGTCGACGTCGTAGGTGGTGCCGAGCACCTGGACGGCGTCCTTGCCGAGCAGGGAGGCGGCCCAGGCCTGCGGGAAGGTGAGCATCTTGTCCCGCTGGATGTCGTCGAGCAGGGCGGCGACCACCGGGGAGCCGATCACCTGGGGCAGCGCCACCACGTCCGGGGCGATGTCGGCGTAGGCGGTGACGGCCTTCTGCACGTCGTAGCCGTGGTCCTTGACGACGATCTCCACCTTGCGGTCGCAGATGCCGCCCTTGGCGTTGGTCTCGTCGGCCCACATCTGCTGGGCCTGCACGATGCTCTTGCCGAGGGTGGCGTAGGGGCCGGTCAGGTCGGTGAGGGCGCCCAGTCTGATGGTGTCGGCGTCGACGCCGGGCCCGGTGCGGACGCCGTCCGCGGCGTCGCCGCCCTTGTCTCCGTCGTCCGCCTTGGAGCTGCATCCCGTGGCCGCGAGCAACAGGGCGAGGGTGCCGGCGAGGACGGCCCCGGCGGCGCGGCGGGGACGGCGGGTGTACGTGGTGTTCACGGGGTGTGCTCCTTGGGTCGTGCGGCCGCGGCCGGCGGCGGCGGGGGAACGGCGGGGTCCGGGGAGGAGGTCGGTTCGCGGCGGCGCCGCAGGCGGTCGCGGGCCCGGCGGGCCAGACCGTGCAGTCCGTCGGGGGCGTACAGCAGGACGAGGACGATGGCGGCGCCGTACAGGTAGCGGGCGGCCTCGGTGGGGCCGACGGCGCCGTCGGTGGAGCCCGGTGCGGCCACCAGCGGGAGCTGGTCGGCGTAGCGGGTCATCAGCAGCGGGAGCGCGGTGACGAAGACGGCGCCCGCTGTGGCGCCGGCGACCGAGCCGAGGCCGCCGATGACGATCATGGCGAGGTAGTCGACGGACAGCACCAGCGAGAAGTAGTCGGGCACCACCCGGCGGAAGACCAGCGCGAGCAGCACTCCCGCGAGGCCCGCGTACATCGACGACACCACGAAGGCGGCGGAGCGGTGCCGGGCCACGTCGACGCCCATCACGGCGGCGGCGGTCTCGCTGTCGCGCAGCGCGGCCAGCGCCCGTCCGGGGCGGGAGCGCAGCAGGCCCCGGGCGGTGAACCAGGTGACCGCGAACAGGGCCAGGCCCAGGAACCACAGCCGTTCCTCCGCGCCGAACGGTACGCCGAGCACGGTCAGTTCGTCGCTCGCGTCGAAGGTGAAGCCGCCGAGGGCGAGCGGCTGGACGGAACGGCCGTTGAAGCCTCCGGTGACCGAGTCGGCGGTGAGCAGGACGTGGTGACCGAGGAAGACCAGGGCGAGGGTGGCGATGCCCAGGTAGATGCCCTTGACCCGGCCGGCGACGGGGCTGAACAGCCCGCCGGCGACGCCGGCCATCAGCACCGCCAGGGGGGCGGCCAGGGCGGACGGCAGTCCGGGTCCGGGGTCACCGGCCAGCCAGGCGTAGCCGTACGCCCCGACGGCGAGGAAGAAGGCGTGGCCCAGGGAGAGCTGGCCCGCGGTGCCGCTGAGCAGGGCGAGGCCGACGGCGCCGATGGCCGCCGCCATGGAGAACAGGCCGATACGCAGCCAGAAGGCGTCCAGGTAGAACGGCGGCAGGCACAGGAGCACGGCGACCGTCAGCAGCGTCGCCCGGCGGCGGGTGAGGAGCGCGGTGAGCCGGTCAGACACGGGCCGCTCCCTTCGCGCCGAACAGCCCGTTGGGCCGTACGAGGAGCACCAGCAGCATCACGGCGTACGGGGCGACGTCGCCGAACCCCTCGCCGAGGACGTGCAGTTCGGACTGGTAGCCGATGACGAGGGACTCGGTCAGCCCGATGATGAGACTTCCCGCGAGGGCGCCCGTCGGGGAGGCGAGTCCGCCGAGGATGGCGGCGGGGAAGGCGTTGAGCGCGATCTGGCCGGTGGTGCGTTCCAGGCCCGGGGCCGGGAACGCGGCGAGGAACACCGCCGCCAGCGCGGCGAGCGCGCCCGCCAGGCACCAGGCGCCCGCCCGTACCCGGCCCAGCCGTACGCCCATCAGCGCGGCGGCCTCCATGTCCTCCGCCGCCGCCCGCAGGGACAGGCCCCAGTTGGTGAAGCGGAACAGCGCGAACACGCCGGCGATGACCACGGCCGACACCACGATCGCGGCGAGACGGCTGTCCGCGACGGTCAGGGGCCCCAGTTCGGTCACCGCGTCGCCCCACGGGTCGCCGAGCGTCAGCAGGTCACCGCCGATGCGCCGGGCCAGCTCGGTGAGCAGCACGATGTCGATGCCGATGGTGACGATGGTCTGCACGTGCGCGGAGTGGGCGTCGGTGCCGCCGCGTTGCAGCAGGAACCGGTCCATCGCCCCGGCGAGGGCGGCCGTGACGAGGACCGCGAGGGCGAGTGCCCCGGCGAAGCCCAGGTCGTCGTGGAGGACGGCGACCAGGTAGCCGCCGAACAGGAGCAGGGAGCCGTGGGCGAAGTTGAGCACGCCCGAGGCCTTGAAGATGACGACGAAGCCGAGGGCGACCAGCGCGTACACCGCGCCGAGGGCCAGTCCGCCCAGCAGGCTGTCCAGGAGGTCCGTCATGCCGCGTCCTCCCCGGTCGCGTCGGTGCCGAGATAGGCGCGCAGCACCTCGGGGTCCTGGCGGACCTCGTCGGGCGTGCCGTGTGCGATGGGCCGGCCGAAGTCCAGCACGGTGACGTCGTCGGCGAGGCGCATCACGAGCCCCATGTCGTGCTCCACGAGCACGACGGACAGGCCGAGTTCGGCGCGGAGTTCCCCCACCACCTCGGCGGTGCGGGCGCGTTCGGCGGCGTTCATGCCGGCCACCGGTTCGTCGAGCAGCAGCACACGGGGCTCCAGGCAGAGGGCGCGGGCGAGTTCGACGCGCTTGCGGTCGCCGTAGGACAGCAGGCCGACCGGGGAGTCGAAATGGGCTCCGAGGCCGGTGAGTTCGGCGATCTCGCGGGCACGGGCGAGGTGCTCGCGCTGTTCACGCCGGGCGCCCGGCAGCCGCAGGGCGCTAGCGGTGAACCCGGCACGGGTCAGGGCGTGCCGGCCGAGCATCAGGTTGTCGGCGACGGTGCCCTGGGTGGTGACGATGTTCTGGAAGGTGCGGGCCACGCCGAGCGCGGCGATGCGGTGCGGGGCGAGCCGGGTCAGCTCGGTGTCGCCGAGGGTCACGCGGCCGGCGGCGGGGCGGCACAGCCCCGACAGCACGTTGAAACAGGTGGACTTGCCGGCGCCGTTGGGTCCGATGAGCGCGTGCACCGAGCCGGGGGCGACGGTGAAGGACACGCCGTCGAGCGCGGTGAGCCCGGCGAAGCGCACGGTGACGTCCCGTACGGCGAGCACGGGCGGTGCGATGGTGGTGCGGTCCTTCACGCGGCCCCCTGGTCCTGCGCCGACTCGCCCAGGTAGAGGCGGCGTACGGCGTCGGTGCGGGCGAGTTCGTCGGCGGGGCCGGACAGGCGGGTCTCGCCGACCTCGAGGACGTGCGCGTGGCTCGCGAGGGAGAGCGCCATGCCGGCGTTCTGCTCGACGAGGAGCACGGCGGTGCCCTGGGCGTTGATCTCACGGATCACCTCGGCGATCCGGTACACCATCTGCGGGGCGAGGCCGAGGGACGGCTCGTCCAGGAGCAGCAGCCGGGGGGCGGCCATCAGGGCGCGGCCGATGGCGAGCATCTGCTGCTCGCCGCCGGAGAGCAGTCCCGCGGCCTGGTGGGTGCGTTCGGCGAGCCGGGGGAACAGCGTGAAGACGCGGTCGCGGGCCTCCTGGACCTGGGCGCGGCCGCGGCGTCCGAGGCCGAGGCCGCCGGAGCGGAGGTTCTCGTCGACGGACAGCCCGGCGAACACCCGGCGGCCCTCCGGGACTTGGACGACACCGGCGCGGACCGCGGCGACGGGGTCCTTGCCGTCCAGCACCGTGTCGCCGTAGCGGATGCGCCCGGCCGTGACGGCACCGCGGTGCAGGCGCAGGGTGCCGGAGACGGCGCGCAGCAGCGTCGTCTTGCCGGCGCCGTTCGCGCCGAGCAGGGCGACGACCGCGCCGGGTGGCACGGTCAGGGACACGGAGCGGAGAGCGGACAGCGCGCGCCCGTACGTGACGTCGACGTTCTCGACGTGCAGCGCGGGCAGGCCGTCCGGTGGTGCTTCGGGCATCACGACTCCTCGGGGCCGTCGCGCGGGGCGGCGACGGCTTCGGGGGAAGGGGTGCTCACGACAGCACGGGGGTGAGGGGGCGGTACAGCGGTTCCGCCCCGCATGCTGCGGTGTACCAACGGGGGTGGGGGTGGGTTGTGCGGGTGCCCATGCGGGCGGCAGGTCTGTGCCGCGCCCACGAGGTGGGGTGGTTCTGGTTCGGCGGCGGGTGCGGGGTGGTGGGGGCTGGGCGCGCAGATCCCCGCGCCCCCTGGGGGGTGCGGGGCGCCACCGGTGGAGCGGCGGTCCGCTCCACTGCGCCCACGGGGTGGGGTGGTTCCGGTTCGGCGGCGGGTGCGGGGTGGTGGGGGCTGGGCGCGCAGATCCCCGCGCCCCCTGGGGGGTGCGGGGCGCCACCGGTGGAGCGGCGGTCCGCTCCACTGCGCCCACGGGGTGGGGTGGTTCCGGTTCGGCGGCGGGTGCGGGGTGGTGGGGGCTGGGCGCGCAGTTCCGCCCGGCCCCTTGGGGGTGCCTCCCGCGCGCCCTAAGGGCGTAGGAGGTTGCGGGCTGTGAGGGCGAGGCTGGCTTCTATGAGGTCGGTCGGGCGGGAGAGGGAGCGGCCGGTGAGTTGTTCGTAGCGGCGCAGGCGGTTGAGGACCGTGTTGCGGTGGCAGTAGAGGCGGCGGCTCGCCCGCTGGGCGGAGCCGTCGCAGGCCAGCCAGGTGGCGAGGGTGTCCAGCAGGACCTCGGCGTCGGCCGGTTCCAGACCGGCCAGCGGGCCCAGCAGCCGGTCGGCCAGCGCGGCGGCGAGGTCGGGGCTCGACGCCACCAGCGCCGCCGGCAGGTGCTCGGTCAGCCGGACCGTGCCCCCCTGCCCGGGACACAGCCGCAGCGCCGTGTCCGCCAGCCGGCGCGCCTCCCCCACGGCCGCCAGACCTTCGACCACGCTGCTGACGCCCACCCGCACGCCGGGCGGCTGCTCGTCCGGGACGATCGCCGCCACGTCACCCTCGACCAGCACGATGCCGTGGTCGGTGTCCACGCCGGTGTGCCAGTGCACGCGCACACCGGGTGCGAGGGCCGCCTGGGCACCCGTACAGCCCGCGGACCGGGCCCCCTCGACCGCGACCACGACGTACCGGCCCTGCTCCGGCAGGTCCAGCGCCTGGGCCGCCTCGGGAAGGTCGGCGATGCGGCTCGTGCCGTCCAGCAGGGCCGCGGCCAGCAGACGCACCCTGTTCTCCCTCCGCCACGCCAGTTGCCGTTCGGTCTGCCGGTAGGCGTCGGCGACGATGGTGGAGTGCTCGTCGACGAAGTCCCACACGTCGGACGCCACGTGGACCAGCAGCCGTACGTCCTCCGGCGCCGCCCGCGACGTCTCGTCCACCAGGCCCTGCCACACCAGTGAGCCGCCCAGCCGGAAGGCGTGCAGCACCGCGTCCAGCGGCAGGCCCTGCTCGGCGCGGGTGGTGCCGATCTTCCAGGAGCAGCGCCGCGCCGCCTCCCGGGCGCCGCGCGGGTCCAGCAGCGAGGAGACGCTGTGCCGCAGCGAGCGGTGCACCTCCTGCCAGGTGGCGACGGCGTCGCCTTCGACGGCGGTGCGGTAGGCCGGCTCCTGCTCCTGGAGCACGGCGACCAGCCGGTCCGTCAGCTGGGGCAGGTCGTCCAGCAGGACGCGGGCGGCCCGGTGCAGCACGCGCAGCGCGTCGGCGTCGATCAGCGACCGCACGCGCGGTGTCCGCGACCGGGGTGCGGGCACGGGTCCGGGGCGCAGCAGGGTACGTGGCCGTACGGCGTGAGGCATGGCGCATTCCCCCCAGGGTCGGGCTTCCCGGCGGTGCCCGTGCGGCGACCCCGTACCGGCGCCCGGCAGGTACGGGGAGCCCGCGGGCCGGCCGCCGTCGGACTCGTCCTGCCCCGAAGGATGGCATACCGTCCGGTCGGTCCCTAGAGTCGTGCACCGGTCTTTTCCTCCTGCTCGACCAGACGCACCAGCTCGACCCGGGAACGGAGCCCGAGCGTGGCGAACACGTTTCGCAGGTGGTAGTCGACGGTACGGGTGCTCACGGACAGCCGGAAGGCCACCTCCCGGTTGGTGGCGCCCTCGGCGACGCACCGTGCGATCCGCAGTTGCTGCGGGGTCAGCCGGGCCAGCCCCCCCGCCTCCGTGGCCGCCGCCGGGGCCGCGCCGCCCGCGCGCAGCTCGGCCGCGGCCTGCTGCGCCCACAGTCCCGCGCCGCAGCGTTCGAATCCGATCCGCGCCTCCTCCAGCCGGGTACGGGCCTCACGCAGCCGGCGCCGGCGGCGCAGCCACTTGCCGTAGAGCAGTTCGGTGCGCGCCCGTTCGAAGTCGCCCGCGTCGTCGTCGTGCCGGTCCAGGGCGCGCAGGTACAGCTCGTCGGCCGCGTCCGGCGCGGCCAGCAGGGCGCGGCAGCGCAGGAGTTGGGCGGGAGCCTGCGGATCGGCGCCGCAGGCCGCCCACAGCGCGAAGTCCTCCACCACCGCGGCCGCGTACTGGGGGCGGCCTGCGGACGCGGCGGCCTCGACGAAGCAGGGGACGGCCAGCATCCACACCGCGAAGTGGCCGCGGCGGGCGCCCGGGCGGACCAGCGGCCCCAGCCGCGCGGCCGCCTCGCGGGGGCGGCCGGCGCCGAGGTCGGCGCGGGCGGCGGCCCAGTGGGCGAGGGTGGCGGCCTGCGCGAGCCCGTGACGGCGGGCGGTGCGCAGGGCCGCCTCGGCGTGCTCGCCGACCAGGTCCACCTCGCCCTCGATGGACGCGGCGAGGGCGAGGACGGCGTGGTGGTGCGCGGCGGTGTTCCGCTGCCCGGCGCGCTCCGCCGTGCGCAGGCCTTCCTCGGCATGGGTGCGGGCGAGCTGGTGGCGTCCGGCGCGCAGTTCGGCGTACGCCAGGTATTCGAGGGCGCGGGGTTCGAGGGCGGCGGACCCCGACGTCCGTGCGGCGGCTAGGGCCCGGGCACCGGCGCGACGGGCGGCGGTCACCTCGCCGAGCATGAGGGCCGCCGCGGCGGAACGGAGGAGGGGGGCGGGATCGGTGCCGTGCAGTCCGCGTTCGAGCACGCGTCGCAGCGGGTGCGCGGCGAGGTCGAACCGTCCGAGCAGGACGGCGCGCATGCCGTCCCGGTGGTCCCGGGCGACGTCGGCGTTGGGGCCGGCGTCCGGCACGGGTGCGGTGGGCGGGGTGCCCGTCGCGCTCGCCCGTGCCGCCCTGCGGGACGGCGGTCCGCAACGGCGCGCGGCCTTGGCGGCGGGTCCCCCCACGCCCCCGGCCAGGGCCCCGGCGGGAACGGCGGAGGGTTCCGGCGTGTCGGTTCTCGGGACACGGACGCAGGCGGTGGCCAGGGGGGTGACGGGCGGTGCGTAGGTGGGGGCCAGGGCGGACAGGCAGGCGGCGGGGTCGCCGGCCGACCAGGCCGCGTCCGCCGCGCCGAGGGTGGCCCGGGTGGCGGCGTGCGGGGCCGTGGGGGCCAGCAGGCCGGCGGCGAGCAGAAAGGACTCGTGGGCGTCGTCGACCGGGCCGTCGGCCAGCAGTACGGCGCCGCGCAGGAGCTCCGCGCCGCCCCGCACCGACACGGGCGCGCCGGGGCCACGGGCCAGGTCGAGCAGGCGCCGGGCGTCGCAGGCGTGGCCGGCGAGGAGGGCCTGTTCGGCGGCGGCGAGGTTCCGCCGGGCGCGGTCCGCGTCGTCCGGGGTGAGCTCCGCCGCCCGGGCCATGGCGCGTTGGCGGAGTGCGGGCGTCGCCGGGCACACCGGATCGGCCGCGGCCGCCGCCAGCGCGTCCGCGAGGCCGGACGCCGGGCCGGTCACGGCCCACGAGCGGTGCAGCAGGGCGAGGACTGCGTCCGCCTCCGCCATCGCGCCGGCCAGGGCGCGGTGCGCGGCACGGCGGCGCTCGGGCGGCGCGCAGGCGTACACCGCCCTGCCCACCAGCGCGCTGCGGAAGCGCAGCCGGCCCTCGGCGCGGGCCAGCACCTCGGGCAGCGGCCCCTCCGCCACGGCGCCGCACGCCCGTAGGACGAGGCCGGCGTCCGCGTCCTCCTCCCCCGTCGCCCGTACGGCCGCCGCCGTGGTCAGCAACAGGTTCCCGCACTCCCCCGGCGGGCCGGGCAGGCGTCCGCCGGCCACCCCGGCCAGCACCTCGGCGTCGACGAGCGGCCGGGGCAGCGTCCGCGCGCCGGCTAGCTGGGCGGGCGACAGCCGGTGGACCGACGCCCGCAGCAGTGCGGGGTTGCCCTCGGCGGCCGTCACCAGTTCCTCCCGCACGGCGGGGTCGACGGCGCCGTCCGCGGCCCCCTCGACCAGGAGCGCCGCGTCGCCGGGCGTGAGCGGGCCGAGCCGCAGTACGGGCAGGCCCGTGAACTCCCGGTCCACCGGCCGGTGTCCGGCGACGGTCAGCAGCAGCACGGCCGGCGGGTCCGACTCCCGTACGCGCGCCGCCGCGTGTCCCAGCACGGCGCGCGACGGGGCGTCCCACAGGTGGGCGTCGTCCACGCAGACGAGCGGCGGCCCGTCGGCGGCGGCCGTCCGCAGGGCGTCGTCCAGCTCGCCCACACGGTTCGCGCCGAGGTGCCGCACCGGTCCGTCGTGGAAGAGGCGGGCGGCGGTCTCGAGGAACGTGGTGCGGCCGCAACCGGGTTCACCGGTGACGACACGGACGCCGCCGTCGGTGCGCAGCGCGTCCAGCAGCTCGGCGACCTGCTGCTGTCGCGCGGTCGTGTGTCCGGTCATTCCCGTGACCTTACTCACGCGTAAGGTCACGCGGAAGGAGTTCGTCCGACGGTGGGTGAACGCGCAACGGCCGTACCATCAGGGGCTTTCCCCGTGTCGCGCACGGTACGGCGTGTGACGCCGCCCAAGGCGGGAGGCGCCCCTCGGTGCGTGCGCACAACGCCGGTGGCGGCCCGCGTCGTACGCGGACCGCCACCGGTGGTACGGGCGCCGGGTGCCTGGCGCCCTGGATCAGGAGGTGTGCGGGCAGTTGCCCCGCGACTCCTCGATCGTCAGGCTCGGCCGGGGCAGCGGGCAGAGGAACTGCTCGTAGCGGGTGTCGTTGTCGATGAAGCGCTTCAGCCAGGAAATGCTGTACTTCGCGATCGTCGTGTTCGACGAGTTCGGGGTGAAGTGCGTGGCGTTGTTGAGCTCCAGGTAGCCCCGGTCCAGGGACGAGGGCAGGTTGTTGTAGAAGGGCTCGGCGTGGCTGGCGACGGGGGCGATGGAGTCGCCGTCGGCGCCGAAGATGAGCGTGGGGGTCCGGAGTTCGGGCCAGGTCTTGTCGAGGTTCCAGGGCGTCAGCGGGATGGCGGCCTGGAGGGACGGCCGGGTCTTGGCGGCCTCGAGGGAGCCGCCGCCGCCCATGGAGTGGCCCATGACGCCCAGTCTGCTGCTGTCCACGCGGTTGCGGACGGAGCTGCGCTGGGTGAGGTAGTCCAACGCGGCCAGCAGCTGGTCGCCTCGGGAGCCGGGCTGGTCGACGGTGGTGTTGGTGTCGATGGTGAACACCACGAAGCCCTGCGAGGCGAGACGCGGGCCGAGCCAGGAGATGGAGGACTCGAGCGCGGTGAAGCCGGGCGAGATGGCGATGGCGCCGAAGGTGCCGTCGGCGGTGGTCGTGGGGTAGTAGATGGTGCCGCCGCCGAAGCCGGTGGCGGCGAGCCGGGAGACGGAGGTCTGTGACACCGCGTACGGGCCACGCAGCGCCTCGATGCTCGATTCGGTGGGCGCCGGCCCGCGCTCGTAGGGGTTGTCCGCCGCCGCGTGGGCGCCCGGGCCGGTGAGCGTGCTGAGGCCGACGACGGCGGCGAGCGCCGCGGTCAGTCCGGCCAGACGGCCGGTCCTGCGCCTGCTGGTGTGGGGGTGCTGCTGCACGACGAGTGGTCCTCTCTGTCGCGGCGGGCGGCCCGGTCGGCCGGTGCACGGGGTCACGGCGTGAGTGGGGAGCCGTGCGGTGGCCGGGGGCGCCGCCTTTTGACTGGCGGTGCCACTGTCGAGGGGGAGGTGTCGTGGGGGGACCGGCGAAATCACCGGTCTTGAGCGGGGTGGGGTCGCGCCAGGGTGGGGGGTGGTGGGTTTTCGCGCAGTTCCCCGCGCCCCTGAGGGGGTGGGGACGCCCTGTGCTTCAAGCGAAGGGCGCGGCGTGGTGAGGGCCGAGCGCGCACTCCCCCGCGCCCCTGAGAAGGATGGTGGCGCCCTGCCCTTCAAGCGCAGGATGCGGCGTGGCGGGGGCTGAGCGCGCACTCCCGCGCGCCCCTGACGGGGTCCACTCGCCCTCGTGGAAGCGCGCCCCTCAGGAGGGTCCACTCGGGCTCGTTGAAGAGGGAGGCATGACCATGCCCGGCCGGGGTACCCGGACGGGCATGGTCACCGTCGGAGTCGGCGCTGACGGTGGCGGCGACGGCGCCCCCTCCGGGGCGCCGTCGCTTTATGCCGCGTCGTAGACGTGGGCCCGGCCGCCGACCCACTTCACCCAGGCCGGATCGTCCAGCAGCCGCTCACCCTCCGGCAGCCCGACGCGTCGCAGGAACTCCACGACGTCCCGGTCGGAGTAGGCGAGGCCGACGATCTCCCCGCGCACGGTCACGCGCCGGCCGCCCGAGCCGAGCGGCGGGTGCACCACGATCGGAGCCTTCGTCATCACTCCAGGATCCGCCCGTGCCGTCCCGTATGCATGCCGGGCCCTCGTGTCACCCGACTGGCCCGCCGGACGAGCCGTCCGGCTCCCCGCCATGCTGATATGGAAGCGGCCTCCATGCCTACCCGGAGGGAGCTGGGAATGCACGAGATGTGGTGCGGTGCAGACACTTCGGGGGAGCCGGTCTGGCATGTCCTCACCCCCGACAAGACCTCGACGCTGTGCGGGGTGGAGAAGGAGGAGGAATCACCCCGACGCGACACGACGGACCGGCACTGCTTCTCCTGCATGCAGTCGTTCCAGGCCGTCGTGGCGTCCCACTGAGGACTCCGGCCGCCCCCCACGACGCCGGCGGCCCCGGGAACCACCCGGGGCCGGCGGCGTCGTGTCAGTGGCAGGCGTGCTCCCCCGGGCCGGCGACGACACCCCGATCGGCGCCGTGCGTCTCCAGCCGGCAGAAGCAGGACGCCTGGACGGGTACGTCCGCCAGCGCGGCCGCCTGCCGCAGCTGCCGGGCGACGATCGCGGCCTCGCCGGTCTTGCCGCCGCGCAGCAGGCACTCGTGGAACCCGTGCAGCGCCCAGACGTTGTTCGGGTGCTGCAGCGGCCGCGGCAGGGTGTCGTCCAGCCCCAGGTCGGCCCGGTAGACGGCCTCCGCCTCCGCGACCCGGCCCTGTTCCAGAAGCAGCGCCCCGTAGGCGTGCCGGGTGGGCTGCATCCAGCCCCACGGCTCGTCGTAGGGCAGGTTGTCGTCGAGGTCCACGGCCCGCTCCAGTGCGGCGAAGGCGGTGTCGTGGTCACCCTTGCGGTAGGCGAGTTCGCCGTCCAGCATCGCCGACGCGATGGCGAGGAGGTCGTGGCAGGTGTTGTTGAACAGCATCCGGGTCTCCGGGACCCGGTCCACCGCCGCGCGGAACTCCTCCCGCTCGGCGTCGGCCCGCTCGGTGTCGCCGGTCACGGCCAGGGCGATGCCCCGCGCGTAGTGCAGCATCGCGGTGGTGACGCAATACAGCCCCGGGTCCTCGGGGAACGGCAGTGCGAGGATGTCGTCCCAGCGGCCGAAGCGGATCAGGACGTGGAAGCGCATCGCCAGGAAGCCCTCCAGCCAGTCGGCCATGGGCGGGCTCTCCACCCGGAGCAGCTTCTCGGGGACGGCGGCCTCCAGCCGTGCGGCGGCGTCCAGGGCCACCGCCGACTGCCCGGCGAACATGGCGCCGTAGATCCGGAAGTGATGGTTGTGGCCGCGGTACAGCGTGTAGAAGTTCATGGCTCCCGCCCGCCGCAGGTACTTCTCGTCGGCGGCTACGGCGGCGGTGTTGTCCGAGACGACCCGGCGGTAGTCGCCGCACAGCACCTCCAGGTGCGAGGGCATGTGGAGCAGGTGCCCGGCGTCGGGAGCGAGGCCGCGCAGCCGGTCGGCGACGGTGAGGGCCGCCTCGGGGGTGGGTGACATCTCCATCAGGTGGATGTAGAGGTGCACCACGCCGGGGTGGTGGGCGCCGGCCTCGGTGGCGAGGGCGCCGTCGAGCACGGCCTTGGCCTCCTCGGTGCGGGCGCCGTCGGCGGGCCGGCCGGCCTTGAGGTCCCACAGCTGCCAGGGGGTGAGGTTCATCAGGGCGTCGGCGCAGAGCGCGGCCACGTCGGGGTCGCCCGGGGCGCTCTCGTACACGGCGAGCATGCGATCCGCGTACGGTTCGTTCCACACCGAGCAGTCCTCGGCGGCGTGGGCCTGCGGGTAGCGGGCGCGCAGGGCCTCCACGAGGGCGCGTTCGACGGGGGTGGCGCGGGCCGCCGCCCGGTGCGCCCGTTCCACCGCGGCGTGGGTCCGCTCCACGGTGGTGGTGAGTTCCTCGCCGTCGAAGGCCTCCCACGGCTTGTTGTAGTTGGGGCCGAGGGTGTAGGCGACGCCCCAGTGGGCCATGGCGCAGTCGGGGTCGGCGTCGGCGGCCCGCCCGAAACAGGCGGCCGCCTCCTCGTGGTTGAAGGCGTAGGTCCACATCAGCCCGCGGTCGAACCAAAGTTGGGCCTCCGGGGAGGTCGTCGTCACGGGCCGTCCGTAGGCGCCGAGGTCGTAGTAGCCGTCCATGGTGCCTGCCTCCCGGGGGAACCGGCCGGGCCGGCCGCCGCTCGTCCGGCGGCCGACGTCCCGTGGGGACGAAACCGACGATAGCGGGGCACGGAGGCGCGCGCAGGCGCGCCGGCGAACCGGTACCCGGGCGGTCAGACGCTGACGAGGAGCTGCGGGGACAGCACCTTGATCATCGTGTTGGTCCAGCGCATCTGCCGCAGGGTCTGCGGATGGCAGTCGGAGACCAGTTCCAGCAGCTCCCGGTCCCGGGTGGCCTGTGCCGCCTGGGCCAGCATCTCCCAGTTCAGGGAGTTGCGGACGGCGGCCAGGTGCAGGTCGCGCAGGTCCTCCAGGAGGAGCAGCCCCGTCTCGGGGCGGCGCCCGAGGGCCTGCGCGGCCTTCTCGCGCAGGGCGGTGAGCGCGCCGGGTGCGGTGTGGTCGCGCGGGCCGGGCAGGTCGACGCCGTGATCGGGGCCGAGGGCGGCCAGCCGTGCCGCGTGCTCCCGGGACCAGCGGGCCACGTCGGTCGCGACGTGGTGCACCTCGTGCTCGGTACGGTGGCGCTCGGCGACGGTGAGCAGGTGCGTCTCCAGGTCGCGCTCGCCGTCGTGCAGGGCGCGCAGGGTGATGCCGATGCCGTTCACGCGGTGCTCCCCGTCCTCGCGTCGTCCGTGGCCGGCTGCTGGGACGTCCCGCGCCGGGTGACCAGGGTGACGCGGGCGGCGGCCGTCTTGAACAGGGGCTGTTTGGACAGCGGGTCCCAGTCGGTGACAGTGGTCTCGTTGGCGGCGCGCCCGGGCCGGCCGTCGGGCGGCCGGTGGCCCTCCGGGGTGTCCCAGTAGCCGTAGTGGAACGGCACGAACACCACGCCGTCGCGGATCGCCACCGTCCGCAGCCGGGCCCGGATCGCGCCGCGCGGTGTGGTGACCTGCACCAGGTCACCTTCGGCCAACCCCTGTCGGGCGGCCTCGGACGGGGAGATCTCGGCCCAGACGTCCGGTGCGGCGGCGTTCAGCTCGGGCGCGCGGCCGGTCTTGGTGCGGGTGTGGAAGTGGTACACGGTGCGGCCGGTGATCAGCTGGAGGGGGTACTCCGGGGAGGCGTCCTCGTGCAGCGGGAGGTACTCGGCGGCCTTGATCACTGCCTTGCCGTCCGGGTTGAGGGAGCGGTACTCGACCGGGGTGACGGTGGCACCGGTGACCATGTCCTTGCCGTAGCTCTCGCACCGGTCGGGGTGGGCGTGGTCGAAGCCGTCGGTGTAGAGGCGGGCGGTGCCGTCGGGGGCGTCCTCGGTGCAGGGCCACTGGATGCCGCCGTCGCGCAGCTTGTCGTAGGTCAGCCCGGTGTAGTCACAGGGGCGGCCGGCGCTGCACCGCTGCCAGGCGGCGAAGGCTCCCTGCGGGTCGTGCCAGCCGATCAGCGGGCCGCCGTCCTTGTCGCGGAAGTCCATGCGGGCCGCGTAGTCGAGGAAGATGTCGAGGTCGGGCCTGGCCTCGCCGGGCGGGTCCACTGCCTTCTCGGAGAGGTGGACGGTGCGGTCGGCGTTGGTGAAGGTGCCGGTCTTCTCGCCCCAGGTCGCGGCGGGCAGCACGACGTCGGCGAGCTGCGCGGTCTCGGTGAGGAACAGGTCCTGCACCACCACGAACAGGCGTTCCTGGGCGAGGATCGACCGGATCCGGCCGAGTTCGGGCAGGGAGACGGCCGGGTTGGTGCCGGAGATCCACAGCATCCGCAGGGACCCCTGCTCGGCGTAGCGGAACATCTGCATCGCATGGGTGGGCGGGCCGTGGTGCGGGATCGCGTCCGGTTCGACATTCCAGATCTCGGCCAGTTCGGCCACGTGCCGGTCGTTCTGCCAGTTGCGGAAGCCGGGGAGGTCACCGTCGGCGCCGCACTCCCGGGTGTTCTGGGCGGTGGGCTGCCCGTTCATCTGCATCAGCCCGCAGCCGGGGCGGCCCAGCATGCCGCGGATCAGGTGCAGGTTGTTGACCTGTACGGCGGCGGCGGAGGCCTGGTGGGACTGGTAGACGCCCTGCAGCACGGTGGAGGTGAGCCGCCGCGCGTCGCCGAGGAGGTCGGCCGCGCGTTCGATCTCGGCGGCGGGCACGTCGCAGATCTCCGCGGCCCAGCGCGGGGTGCACCGCTCGACACCGGCGGCGAGTTCGTCGTAGCCGACGGTGTGCGCGTCGACGTAGGCGCGGTCGATCCGGCCGGTGCGGATGATCTCGTGGAGCAGGGCGTTGAGCAGGGCGACGTTGGTGCCGGGGCGCGGTGCCAGATGGATGTCGGCGTGGCGGGCGACGGGGGTGTACCGGGGGTCGACGCAGAGCAGCCGGGGCGGGTCTGAGCCCTCCAGCCGGTCAAGGACGCGCATCCACAGCACTGTCTGCGTCTCGGCCATGTTGTGCCCGAACAGGGCGATCGTGTCGGCGTGGTCGATGTCCTCGTACGAGCCGGGCTGGCCGTCGGATCCGAAGCTCTCCTTGAGGGCCTCGGCGGCGGTCGCGGTGCACAGCCGGGTGTTGCCGTCGAGGTGGTTGGTGCGGATGCCGACGTGGGCGAGGACGGCGAGGGTGTAGTACTCCTCCAGGAAGAGCTGCCCGGTGGTGTAGAACCCCACGGAGCCGGGGCCGCGCTCGTCCAGCAGGCTCCTGGTGCGGGAGACGACGCGGTCCATGGCGGTGTCCCAGTCGGTCTCGACGAGCCGGCCGTTCTCCCGGACGAGCGGGCGGGTGAGGCGGTCCGGCGAGTGGTTGGCCTGCCAGCCGTAGAGGTCCTTGGGGCCGAGCCGGCCGCGGTTGACCCGGTCGGCGGCGCGCCCCCGCACACCCACGATGCGTCCGCCGCGCACCGCGATGTCCATGGCGTCGCCGTTGGAGTGCAGGATCGAGGCGGAGGGCACCCACCGCTCCACGTCGTCCTCCGTCACCCCGTCCGCCAGGTGCAGGTCGGTGCGGGCCGGCCAGGGGGTGCCGGGCGCGTAGGGGGCGCGCACGCCCCAGGGGTTGGTGATCCGGTCCGGCGAGCTGTTCACGGTGGTCCGACCTCCACGGCGCGGGGATGTCGCGGGGCGGGTACCCCGGCCCTCACCGGTCAGACCATAACTCCACACACTCAACACAACACTCAACGTGACGACCTGACACACCTTCACCATTCCTTCGAGGTCATGTTCGCCATCGGGCTGGCAAGGGCCGTACGGCCCTCCCTAGGATGTATTTCCTGTCCGGCCAGTCCAGTTGGCGGCACTCCGCAGGGGGAACGATGCACACCGGTAAGCAGCTGTCCACCGAGATCGACGCAACCGTGCCGACGGCCGCGCGTATGTACGACTACTACCTGGGCGGCAAGGACAACTACGCTGCGGACCGGTCCGCGGTCGAGGAACTCGACAAGGTGGTGCCCAGCACCCGCCGCCTGGCCCTGAACAACCGGCGCTTCCTGCAGCGCGTGGTCCGCACGCTGACGCAGGAGTACGGCATCCGGCAGTACCTGGACCACGGGTCCGGCCTGCCCACCCAGGACAACGTGCACCAGGTCGCGCAGCGCATCGACCCCACCACCCACGTGGTGTACGTCGACAACGACCCGATGGTGCTGGTGCACGGCCGGGCCCTGCTGGAGCAGGACGAGCGCACCGTGGTCATACAGGCGGACATGCGCGAGACCGACGGGATCTTCGGCCACGCCGAGACCCAGCGGCTGATCAACTTCGACGAGCCGGTCTGTGTGCTGTTCAACTCGGTCTTCCACTGCATCCCGGACAGTGACACCGACGGTCCGATGGCCGTCGCCAACCGGGTGCGGGAGCGGCTGGCGCCGGGCAGCTTCATGGTGATGTGCCAGTTGGTCAGCGAGGACGAGAAGGTCCGCGACTTCGTCACCGGCTTCATGGACCAGGTGACCCAGGGTCACTGGGGCCGGGTCCGCCAGCAGAAGGACGTCGAGGCGCTCTTCGACGGTCTCGAAATCCTGGAGCCGGGGCTGGTGGAGGTGTCCACCTGGCGCCCGGACACCGAGGTGGCGCCCCGTCAGCTCAGCCAGGAGTGGATCGAGTTCGGCGGCGTGGGCCGGATACCCGTGTAGCCCCCGACACCGCGACGCCCCTGTCCGGTCCTTGTGGGACCGGGCAGGGGCGTCGGTACGTCCGACTCGCGTCGCGGAGGCAGGCACCATCGGTGCTCCTCAGGCGCGCGAGGGCTCCGCCTACTGCGCGGAATAGCGTTCCCTTATCGTCCTGCGCAGCAGCTCCACCGACTCACGAGGCTTGAGGGCCTCGTCGGCCAGACGGTCGAGCACGATCCGGTACTCCTCGGTCTCGTCGCGGTCCTCGAGGAAGTTCGCGCTCCTGATGTGTTCCAGGTAGACCACGTCGGGCAGGTCGAGGCCGCCGAAGCGCAGATAGGTCACCGGGATGGCGGGGGCCGAGGCGTTGGTGACGTTCAGCGGGACGATTTGGACCGTGACGTTGGACCGGTCGGCCATCACGGCCAGGTGTTCGAGCTGTTCACGCATCACCTGGCGGTCGCCGAGGACGCGCAGCAGCACCGACTCGTCGATGACGGCCCACAGCTGCGGGGCGTCCTGGCGCATGAGCAGCTCGGCGCGGCGCATCCGGAGCTCGACCCGCCGCTGCACCTCGCTCGCCGACGCGTTGGGCAGACCGCGCTCGACCACCGCGCGGGTGTAGTCGGCGGTCTGCAGCAGACCGGGGACGTACTGGATCTCGAAGGTACGGATGGTGGCGGCGGCCTCCTGGAGCCCGACCAGACGGTCGAACCACTCGGGCATCAGCCGCTTGTCGTACCGCTGCCACCAGCCCGGCTCGCCGGCCCGCTGGAGCAGCTTGAGCAGGACGGAGGCCTCGTAGCCGTCGGTGCCGTAGAGGTCGAGCAGCGCCCGTACGTCGGTCTCGGTCGGCGGGCGGCGGCCCTTGCCGGACTCGATCCGGGACAGCTTGGCCCCGCTGAAGCCGACGGAACGGGCCGCCTGGTCCTGGGACAGACCGGCGTCCTCACGGAAACCGGCCAGCTGCACGCCCACCAGCATCTTGAGCAAGGTCGGCGCGGGCTCGGGCCTGTCCAGGTAGGGTTCCAGACGGGAGATGCGATGCGACGCGGCGGACATCCTGACTCCCAGCAGACCGGCACAAGGGCGATTCACACTATCGCATCTGACGCTGCCTCACCGCACGTGGATGCGAAATGCCGACCGAAGTGGGGCAGTTGGGCTCCGGTTCACCGGCGGCGACGGAAGGCCGGTGCCGGCCCACGGCGGTTCCCGGACCGGTCGGCCGACACCCGGACGAGGGCGTCGGCACCGGACGGGTCGGGCGGTCATCGGACGAGGTGGTCGAACTCGCCGTCCTTGGCCCCCGCCAGGAAGGCGGCCACCTCGGCCGCGGTGTAGACGAGGGCGGGTCCGTCGGGGTCACGGGAGTTGCGCATCGCGACGTCACCGCCCGACAGCGGCGCGACCTCGACACAGTTGCCCTCGGCGTTGCTGTGCCGGCTCTTGATCCAGCGGGCGTCCAACTGGCTGGCCCGCACTCCGTTCCGCACTCCAGACACCGCTGTCTCCTTGCTGTTGCCGTTCGCCGCGCACGGCCGTCGCCGCACATGGCGAAAATTCTCGCGCAATTTCCCGTGCAATTGCACGCGAGCGCTGACAGCGTGGATAATAGCCGTGGCGTCAACCCCTGTGGGAGCGCCCCGTCCTGACGTCGCATCAAGGAGATGCCGTGTCATCACCTGTGCACTTGACGCTCCGGCCGCCGGCCTCGGCCGTGTTACCGGCGGGTGACCCCGGTGCCCGGTCGTACGGCCCGCTCCCGGCGGCGCCACGGAACGAGGACGGGACCCCTCTGCCGACGGTGCCCGCCGCCGCCCCCCACGCGACGGTGAGCATCGCCTGCAGCCGGGAGGGCCTCGCGCGGGCGCGGTCCTTCACCCGCGACACCCTCGGGGACTGGTCGCTCGCCCACTGCGGCGACGACGCCACCCTTGTCATGACCGAGCTCGCCGCCAACGCCGTCACCCACGCGGCGTCGCGGTGCCCGGGTGTGCCGGACGTACGGCTGGGGTTCCGTCTGGAGCCGGCGCACCTGTTGCTCACCGTCTCCGACCCCGACGACCACCCGCCCGTGGTCTCCCCCGGCGCCGGTTGTGGCCTGGAGGAACACGGCCGGGGGCTCCGCATCGTCGACGCGCTGTCCGAGGCGTGGGGCTGGACCCCCACCGTCCCGGCCGGCAAGACGGTGTGGGCCCGGTTGTCCACCCGCCCGCCCATCTGACACGACTGCCGCGGAAAGGCACCCACGCCATGCGCAGCGCTTCTACGGAACAGCCGAGCAGCGAGCGCCCAGTGCGCCACACGTCCCCCACCGGAGTGGCACGATCCACGCCCCTCACGGCCCTGTCCCAGGTCCCGTGGGCCGACATGCAGGATTCCACCGGATCGGCGGCCGCCATCCCGCTCCTGCTCAACGGCATCGCCTGGGGCGACGCCGGCACGGCCCGGGCCGCCCTGGAGGATCTGCGGAAACGCATCTGCCAGTACGGCTTCGTCACGGAACAGGCGACCGCCGCCACGGTCCCCTTCCTCTGGGAGCTGGCCCAGCTGCCGCACGTCACCTGCCGGGCCGGCATCATCCAGCTCCTGAAGGCCATCGCCGACGCGCGGCAGTGGGAGAGCACGGCCGCCGCGTACCCGAAGCTGCTGAACCGCCGTGAGAACCCGGTGGTGTGGGAGCGGGCCGCCCGGCAGGCGGTGCGGGCCCGGCGCGGCGAGCTGAACCGGCTGCTGTCGGAGCCGGACACGGAGATCGCCCGGGCCAGCACGGAGCTGGCCCGCGCCCTGTCCGACTGAGGCCGGCGCGGCACCGCACACTCCGGGCCCTCTCCACGGGGACGGGTCCGGTCAGGAAGACGCGCGACTGCTCGGGGGAGGAGTCGCGCGTCGGGGGGAGGGTCGCGCGCGGCCAAGGGGGGAAAGGCCGCGCGCGACCCGCACACGTGCACTTCTCGAACCTACGGTCCGCCCCACCGAGCTGAGGCAGGTCATCAGTCTGCCGCAGGACGAGCGCGGCAAGGCGTTCCGGTTGCTGGTGGCGCGGTCGTCGGGCCTGTCCTGTTCCGCGGTGGGTGATGGCGTCAGGTCGCGCCGAGGCCGTTCAGAAGGGTGTCGGCGACGAGATCGGCGGCCTGCGGGGGTTCCAGGTCGGGGAACCGGTGGGCGACGGTGTCGACGAGTTCGTCCAGGATCGTCCGTGCCCAGGCCGCGTCCACGCCTGCTCGCAGGTAGCCCTCGTCCAGCGCGCGGCGGATGAAGGCGTCGAGGCGCGCACTCTGCTCCTCCCGGCGGGTCCAGGCGGCGGGGTCTTTCTGCATCATCAGGCGCACGTCGACCGGCCATTCGCGGCTGACGGGGATGATCCCCTCCAGGTAGCGGTGGAGGGCGACCGGCAGGGGGGACTCGACCAGGCGGGCTTCGTCCAGGACGCGTTCGGCGGAGTCGAGCTTGACCTGGAAAACCGCGCTGAGCAGGGCTTCACGGTTCGCGAAGCGGCGGTGGACGGTCGTCCGGTCCACCCCGGCGGCGGCGGCGATGGCCGCCATGGAGGCACCCGGGTCCTCCGCCAGGAGTCGAGCTCCGGCACGGAGGACGGCAGTCAGGTTACGCGCGGCGTCAGCTCTCATGATGCCGACATTCTACGCCCATGCTTTACTTAATCAACTGACATCCTCACGTGAGTAGCAACACTACAATTTAACGCATCACCCATGTTGCAGTTAACCCTGATTCGTCTACAGTGAAGTTGCCGTTCCGTTCGGGACGGTGAAGCAGATGATGAAACGAGGCACGCGTCATGGCACGAACCTGGCTCATCACGGGGGGCTCGCAGGGCCTGGGCAGGGCCCTGGTGCTCGCGGTCCTGGAGGCCGGCGACAACGTAGTGGTGACTTCCCGCAAGCCTGAGGCACTGGCTTCCCTGAGGGCCGAGCACCCGGACCAGCTGGAGGCGGTGGCGCTGGACGTCACCTCCGCGTCCCGGTCCCGGGGCGTGGTGGCCGCGGCGGTGGAGCGGTTCGGATCGGTGGACGTCGTCGTCAACAACGCCGGCTACGCCACCAGTGGCTCGATCGAGGACTTTCCCGAGGACGAGTTCCGCGCGCAGGTCGACACCAACTTGTACGGCGTGGTCAACATAACCCGGGCGGTTCTTCCCGTCATGCGCCGCCAGCGGTCCGGGCACATCGTGCAGATCTCCTCAATAGGCGGACGTGTGGGTGGTACGCCGGGTCTGAGCGCCTACCAGACCGCGAAGTTCGCCGTCGAGGGGTTCTCCGAGGTATTGGCGAACGAGGTGGCACCGTTCGGTGTCAAGGTCACCATCGTCGAGCCGGGCGGCATCCGCACCGGCTGGGCCGCGGGTGCCGCGGAGCCTTCCGGTCCCGTGACCCCCGACTACGAGGAGACCGTGGGCCTGTGGCTGGCCCGGTTCGCCGACTACGCCGGCAACGAGCCCGGTGACCCGGACCGCATGGCCCGCGCGATCATCGGCGCCGTGGACGCCGAGGAGCCCCCGCGCCGACTGCTGCTCGGCAGCGACGCCCTGGAGATCGCGATCAGCTCGGAGGAAGGCCGTCTGGCCGAGGCCGGCACGTGGGCAGAGGTCAGCCGTTCCGCGGACTACCCCACCACCTGACGGCACTGTGCGGGCGCGGCGGCGGGCCGGTCGAAGCACCGGATCCCCGGGGCCGCCCGCGCCGACCGCCTCGCCCAGTACGGCCTGTCCGGCCGTATCCGGACCTGTGATCCGGACCGCGCCCTGGCCACCGGCCGTCGGCTGCGCACGGACATTCGCTCCACGCCCTGTAGCCCGGACGGTTCACCCGACCGAGCAGACCGATCGTCACGGCGCGAGCGTGGAAACCAGCCTCGTGCGACGAACAGGTCCCGCCGCCCTGGCGAGCAGCCACCCCCGGCGAGTGAGGAACCGCCCTGCCCCGAAGCCGGACCCTGAACGGCACATGGTGGTCAGGACCGCCGGCCCACCAACCCCGCACGACCGACCGACAAGGAGCAGAGATGAGTACCGACGACGCTTACGAGCAGGCGCTGGACACCGCAAGCGAACTCCTGGGACAGCGCCTGGAACTCCCGATGAGTCCCGGCGAACCGGCCTCCGGAGCCGACTTCCGCAAGGTCGCGACCGTGCACACGTTCGGGGACTCATGGACCCGTACCGCACTGTCGACGCACGACCGGTCCCTGGTCTCCGTCGCCATCGCCGCGACGCTGGGCGCGTTCGAACCGCTGCGCGGGCAGCTGCGCATCGCGCTCAACAACGGCGTCACCCAGGACGAGATCGTCGACCTCTTCATCCACCTCGCCGTCTACGCGGGAGCGGCCCGCGCCTTCGAGACGTACCAGGTCGCCTTGTCCGTCTTCGCCGAGGAGGCCTCCTCCTGAGAGACACTGCTCGGCGCCCTGCTGAACCCACCGAAAACATCCCCGCGCAGGCTGCTGCACTGGTCGAACGGGCGCAGAACCCACCAGGCCACGGCCCGGCACAACCACTACCGGACGACTTACCGCCCACGCGAGCGGACAGATCACGACGTCGCACTGGAGTACCAGGGGCGCGGGGATCCGCGCGAGCAGCACCCGCGGCGCCGCACCCGCCCGAGGGGCTGCCACTCACGGTGAGAGAGCGGCTGCGGCGCCGTCCGGGCCGGGCGCGCAGTTCCCCGCGCCCTTACGGGGCGGCCTACCCTCGCCTCGGATGGCGCGGCAGTGTAGACATGGCACATGGTCCGACTCATGGGTCGATCCCGGACCCGGTCGCCCCAGCGGTCCGGCGCAGCCGCCTCCGTGCGGCGCCGGCGGCAGGAGAGCGGCCGCTCCGGGTGGCATCCGATGGCGGGGCTGCGGTCGGTGCTGAGCGGGCGCAGCGTCGCCGGACAGGTGTTCGTCCTGCTCCTGGTGATGGTGCTGCTGCTGGTGGTGGCCGCGGTCGTGGCCCTGGTGCTCCAGGTGCAGCGGGACAGCACGCAGGAGGCCCGCGGTCGTTCCCTCGCCGTCGCCGAGACCTTCGCGAACGCCCCGGGCACCGTCGAGGCGCTTCAGTCCTCCGACCCCACGGCCGTGCTCCAGCCGCGCGCCGAGGCCGCCCGCGAGCGGTCGCACGTCGACTTCGTCGTGGTGATGGACACCGACGGCATCCGCTTCACGCACCCCAAGCCGGACCGCATCGGCAAGCAGTTCGTCGGCACCATCGAGCCCGCGCTGGCCGGCGAGCCGGTGGTGGAGGAGATCGAGGGCACCATCGGTCAGCTGGTGCAGGCGGTGGTCCCTGTGGAGGACGCCGACGGCACCGTGGTGGGCCTGGTGTCGGCGGGCATCACCACGGAGCACGCGGGCGGGGCCGCCGAGGACCAGCTGCCGCTGGTGCTGGGCGCGGCGCTCGCCGCACTGGCGCTGGCGACCTGCGGCGCGGCCCTGATCAGCAGACGGCTGCTGCGCCAGACCCACGGCCTGGGCCCGCACGAGATGACCCGGATGTACGAACACCACGACGCGGTGCTGCACTCGGTGCGCGAGGGCGTGATGATCGTCGAGGGTGACGGCACCCTTCTGCTCGCCAACGACGAGGCGCACCGGCTGTTCAGCCTGCCGGACGACGCCGAGGGACGGCACGTGCGGGACCTGGGGCTGGATCCGGACACGACCGAGCTGCTGTCCTCGGGCCGGGTCGTCACGGACGAGGTGCTGCCGGTGGGCGACCGGCTGCTGGCGGTCAACCAGCGGGCCACCGACCCCTCGGGCGGCCACGGCGGCAGCGTCATCACCGTCCGCGACTCCACCGAGCTGCGGGCCCTGTCCGGCCGGGCGGAGGAGTCGCGTGAGCGGCTGAACATGCTCTACGACGCCGGTGTGGGCATCGGTACCAGTCTGGACGTGACCCGCACCGCGCAGGAGCTGTCGGACCTGGCCGTCCCCCGGTTTGCCGACTTCGTCACCGTGGACCTGTTCGAGTCGGTGCTGGCCGGCGGTCACCCCGACGCGGCCGCCGCGCTGCGCCGTACGGCCCGTACCGGTATCACCGACGACGCACCGCTCTACCCGAAGGAGCAGCAGATCCGCTTCGTCGCGTCCTCGCCCCAGGGCCGGAGTCTGGCCACCGGCCGGGCGGTCCTGGAACCGCGGCTCGACGAGGCGCCGGGCTGGCAGGCGCAGGACCTCGAACGCTCCGCGCACATCGTGGAGTACGGCGTCCACTCGCTGATCACGGTGCCGCTGCGGGCCGGGGCGACGGTCCTGGGCGTGGTCAGCTTCTGGCGGTACCGCAAGCCCGAGCCCTTCGACGTGGAGGAGCTGGCGCTGGCGGAGGAGCTGGTCGCCCGGGCCGCGGTGTCCATCGACAACGCCCGCCGCTACACGCGCGAGCACAGCATGGCGGTGACCCTGCAGCGCAGTCTGCTGCCGCGCACCCTGCCCGAGCAGAACGCCCTGGAGATCGCGTACCGCTATCTGCCGGCGCAGGCCGGGGTGGGCGGTGACTGGTTCGACGTGCTGCCGCTGTCCGGCGCCCGGGTGGCGCTGGTGGTCGGTGACGTCGTCGGGCACGGACTGCACGCGGCGGCCACCATGGGGCGGCTGCGCACGGCGGTGCACAACTTCTCCGCGCTGGACCTGCCGCCCGGGGAGCTGCTCGCACTGCTCGACGAGCTGGTCGGCCGGATCGACCAGGACGAGGCGCAGGACGAGCACGTGGCGCCGGTCATCGGCGCGACCTGTCTGTACGCCGTCTACGACCCGGTGTCGCGGCGGTGCAGCGTGGCGCGCGCGGGCCATCCGCCGCCCGCGCTGGTCCGGCCGGACGGCCGGGTGGAGTTCCCGGACGTCCCCGCCGGCCCTCCGCTGGGCCTCGGCGGGCTGCCGTTCGAGTCGGCGGAGCTGGAGCTGCCGGAGGGCAGCAGGCTGGTCCTGTACACCGACGGACTGGTCGAGGACCGCGAGCACGACATCGACGTCGGTCTGGAGCAGCTGCGCGAGGCGCTGTCCCGGGCCGGGGACTCGCCCGAGGAGACCTGCCGGGGCGTGGTGGAGTCCCGGCGCCCGTCCCGGGCCGCTGACGACATCGCGCTGATCGTGGCGCGCACCCGGGCGCTCGCGCCGGACCGGGTCGCCGAGTGGCCGGTGCCTTCCGACCCGGCGGCCGTGGGCGAGGTGCGGGCGGAGGTCACCCGGAAGCTGACCGAGTGGGGGCTGGAGGAGCTGACGTTCAGCACGGAGCTGATCCTCAGCGAGCTGGTCACCAACGCGATGCGGCACGGCGCCGCCCCCATCCGGGTGCGGATGCTCTACGAGCGCCATCTGATCTGCGAGGTCTATGACAGCAGCAGCACCTCGCCGCACCTGCGGTACGCGACGATGACGGACGAGGGCGGGCGCGGGCTGTTCCTGGTCGCGCAACTCGCCGAGCGCTGGGGCACCCGTTATCTGCCGGCCGGCAAGGTCATCTGGGCGGAGCAGAACCTTCCCTGAGGGGCGTCCGCCCGAGGGGCCATGCCTGCCCACCCCGGGAGAATCACGACAATCCCATAAGGCCACCTGAGGAGATGGCATAAGGTCGGCTTATGAGCCCATAGACCGGACCCGCGTACCAGGTAAGGCAAGCCTGAGTTTAGGCTTCCCCACGAGACGCTTGTCATCGCTCGAAGGGAACCTGACCATGCCCCGCCCCCTGCGGGTAGCCATCGTCGGATCCGGCCCCGCCGGGATCTACGCCGCCGACGCCCTGCTCAAGTCCGACGTGGCCGCCGACCCGGGCGTGTCCATCGACATCTTCGAGCGGATGCCGGCGCCGTTCGGACTGATCCGTTACGGCGTCGCCCCCGACCACCCGCGGATCAAGGGCATCATCACGGCCCTGCACCAGGTGCTCGACAAGCCGCAGATCCGCCTGTTCGGCAACGTGGACTACGGCACCGACCTCCACCTCGACGACCTGCGTGCCTTCTACGACGGCGTGATCTTCGCCACCGGCGCGACGGCCGACCGCGCGCTGCCGGTCCCCGGCATCGACCTGGACGGCTCCTACGGCGCCGCGGACTTCGTGTCCTGGTACGACGGTCACCCGGACGTGCCCCGCACCTGGCCGCTGGAGGCCGAGAAGGTCGCGGTGCTCGGCGTCGGCAACGTCGCCCTGGACGTGGCGCGCGTCCTCGCCAAGACGGCCGACGAGCTGCTGCCCACCGAGATCCCGCCGAACGTGTACGAGGGCCTGAAGGCCAACAAGGCGATGGAGATCCACGTCTTCGGCCGCCGCGGCCCGGCGCAGGCGAAGTTCAGCCCGATGGAGCTTCGGGAGCTGGACCACTCCCCCAGCATCGAGGTGATCGTCGACCCCGAGGACATCGACTACGACGACGGCTCGATCGCCACCCGGCGCGGCAACAAGCAGGCCGACATGGTCGCCAAGACCCTGGAGAACTGGGCGATCCGCGACGTCGGCGACCGTCCGCACAAGCTGTTCCTGCACTTCTTCGAGTCGCCCACCGAGATCCTCGGCGAGGACGGCAAGGTCGTCGGCCTGCGCACCGAGCGGACCGCCCTCGACGGCACCGGCAACGTCAAGGGCACCGGCGAGTTCAAGGACTGGGACGTCACCGCGGTGTACCGCGCGGTCGGCTACCTCTCCGACAAGCTGCCCAAGCTGCCCTGGGACATCGACTCCGGCACCGTCCCCGACGAGGGCGGCCGGGTCGTCCAGGAGAGCGGCGAGCACCTGTCGTCCACGTACGTCACCGGCTGGATCCGGCGCGGTCCGGTGGGCCTGATCGGTCACACCAAGGGCGACGCCAACGAGACCGTGGCCAACCTGCTGGCCGACTACGCGGGCGGACGTCTCGGCACGCCCGCCTCCCCGGCTCCGGAGGCGGTGGACGCGTTCCTCGCCGAGCGCGGCATCCGCTACACCACCTGGGACGGCTGGTACCGCCTGGACGCTGCGGAGAAGGCGCTGGGCGAGCCGCAGGGCCGTGAGCGCGTGAAGATCGTCGAGCGCGAGGACATGCTGCGCGAGAGCGGCGCCTGACCTCGCCGGCCCGCAACGGCGTACGCCGGGTGTCCGGCCGGTGTGACACCGGCCGGACACCCGGCGTACGCCGTTGCGGCGCCAGAGGCGGCTCAGTCCGGCAGGGTCAGCCGGGCCGTCTCGCCCGGGTCGACGCGCACCACGCGGTGGTCCGGCAGGTGCACCTCGATCGGGGAGCGACCCGACGAGGGCACCGTGATGTGCAGCAGTTCGCTCTCCAGCCGCAGGCGCACACCCCAGTGGCCGTGGTAGCGCACGGTGAAGCCGTAGGAGGACAGCTCCGGCAGGGGCACGGGGTCGAGCCACAAGGCTCCGCCCCGGGTCTCCAGGCCGGCCAGTCCGCGCTGCACCAGGTCGAGGGTGCCGGCCATGGCGCCCAGGTGGATGCCCTCGCCCGTGGTGCCGCCCTGGATGTCCGCGATGTCGGACCGCAGGGCCTCCTGGCAGAACGTCCAGGCGTCCGCGCGGCGGGCCCGGGCGAGCACCCAGCCGTGCACCAGGCCACTGAGGGTGGAGCCGTGGCTGGTGCGGTGCAGGTAGTGGTCCACCGTGCGCCGCCACATCCGTTCGTTGAGGTTCGTTCCCAGCCGGCGGAAGACGCCCTGCAGTTCGGCGGGCGAGAACAGGTAGCCCAGCATGAGGACGTCGGCCTGCTTGGACGCCTGGTAACGGTTGACGCTGTCGCCCTCGGCCTCCAGGATCCGGTCCAGCCGCCGGATGTCGCCGTACCGGTGCCGGTAGCCCCGCCAGTCCAGCTCGGCGAGTTCGCCGTAGCCCTCGAACTGGCTGATCACCCCGTCGTGGAAGGGGACGTGGAGGGTGCGGGAGACCTCCTCCCACTCCTCCAGCTCGGCGGCGTCCAGCCCGGTGCGCTCGGCCAGCTCGCGGCGCCGCGGCTCGGGCAGGGCGCGCAGCACCTCCAGGGTGCGGGCGAGCACCCAGGCGGCCGTGACGTTGGTGTAGGCGTTGTCGTCCAGGCCCGGTTCGGGGGCGTCCGGGTAGGCCTCGTGGTACTCGTCGGGGCCCACCACGCCCTTGATCCGGTACCGGCCCAGGTGGTCGTCGAAGGCCGCAGAGCCGGCCCAGAAGCGGGAGATCTGCAGCAGCATCTCGGCGCCCTTGGTGTGCAGGAACTCCTCGTCGCCCGCCGCCTCGCAGTACTGCCACACGTTGTACGCGATGGCCGAGCCCACGTGGTGCTGGAGGTGCGAGTGGTCCGGCAGCCAGCGTCCCGAACGGGGGTTGAGGTGCAGCTGCTGGGTCTCCTCACGGCCGTCGCTGCCGCTCTGCCACGGGTACATCGCGCCGCGCCGCCCGGCGTCGTGCGCCGCGGTGCGGGCACGTTCCAGGCGCCGGTGGCGGTAGTGCAGCAGCGCCCGGGAGACCTCCGGGAAGTGCAGGTTGAGGTAGGGCAGGACGAACAGCTCGTCCCAGAAGACGTGCCCGCGGTACGCCTCCCCGTGCAGCCCCCTGGCCGGCACCCCCACGTCCAGGTCGGCGGTGTGCGGGGACAGGGTCTGCAGCACGTGGAAGAGGTGCAGCCGCAGGATGCGGCCCGCCTCGTCGGGCACGTCCGGCTCCGCCCGGCGCCACAGCTGCCGCCAGGCCGTCAGGTGGGGTGCCAGCAGCTCGTCGAAGCCCGCGGCCCGGCCCACCCGGTCGACGGCGGCGTGCAGCGGGTCGCTGATCGCGGGGTCGTGGGAGGTGTGCAGGGCGACGACCTTGTCCACGGTGAGGGTCCGCCCGGGTGCCAGGTCCAGCCGGGTCGTCTGCACCGCCCGGGGCCGGTCGTGCCGGACGGAGACGGCCGCCGGCGAGGTCAGCCGGGCGGCGAGCGCGACGCGGATGTCGGAGGTGCGGGTGCGGCAGCGCAGCCACACGGTGTCCGCCGGCGAGGTCCCGGTGAGCACATGCGTGAGGTGGCGTCCGTCGAGGTCGGCGTAGCGCCGTACCCCCGCGTTGGTGACGCCCCCGTCGAGCGCCGCCTCCACCTCGAGCGGACCGGTGAACCCCTCGGCGGTGAACTCGGTGCGCAGGCCCGCGAGATGCGGGTCGGCCATGTGCACGAACCGCAGCTGCCGCACGAGGAGGGCCCGCCCGGACCCGAGTCCGTACCGGGTGCGGCGTTCCATCAGTCCGGAGGCCAGGTGCAGGGTCACGGCGTGGTCGGCGACGGGCGCGGTGTCGGGGGTCAGCCAGTCGGCGCCGGGCAGCCGGAAGCGCAAGGGGAGCCAGTTCGGCAGGTTGACGACGTCCTCGTTCTCCACCTGACGGCCGCCGACGGCGGAGGCGAGCCGGTTGTAGATGCCGGCCGCGTAGGTGCCCGGGTAGTGCGTCTCGTCGGCGGCGCACTCGGCGAGGGCGCCGCGCGTGGCGAAGTAGCCGTTGCCCAGGGCGCACAGCGACTCCCGCAGCCGCTCGTCGGCCGGGTCGTAGCCCTCGTACTCCCAGGTCCAGCCGGTCACCGCACCGCTCCTCCCGCCGACGTCCGCCGCGCACGGTGCCGGATGTCCCGTGCGGGGACGCCGGGTGCGGTGCCGCAGCGGTCCGGTCCGGCGCCGTCACCGGCGGCGCGTCCTGCCGGCCGCGGGCCGGGTGGCCCCGCCACGGCCGGGACGGCGCACCGAGTACCCCCGGCCGCTCCCGGACACACACCGCCGAGGGAGCGGCTACCGCTCGCCCACGGGGACCCGCCACACCAGGGTGGTGCCGGCGCCGGGGGTGCCGGTGACGTCGAAGGAGCCGCCCAGCTGTCCGGCGCGCTCGGCCATGTTGCGCAGTCCGCTGCGGCGGCCCCCGGGCGGCAGGCCCACGCCGTCGTCCGTCACCGTGAGCCGTACCTCGTGCCCGTCGGTCTCCAGGGCCACCTGGACGCGGCTCGCGCCGGCGTGCCGGGCGGCATTGGTGAGCGCCTCGGAGAGCACGGCCACCAGGTGGTCGGCGGCCTCCTTGGAGACGTGGGTGTCGATCAGGCCCTCCATGCGCACGCTCGGCGCGAAGCCCAGCAGCGGCGCGGCCTCGCCCACCAGCCGTACGACGCGGGCGCGCAGCCCGGTCGCGGCGCCGCCGGCGGACGCGCGGGAACGCAGCCCGAAGATGGTCGAGCGGATGATCTTGATGGTCTCGTCGAGGTCGTCGACGGCCCGCAGCACCCGCTCGGAGGCCTCCTTGTGGTCGATGAACCGGCCGGCGCTCTGCAGCGTCATGCCGGTGGCGAACAGCCGCTGGATCGCCAGGTCGTGCAGGTCGCGCGCGATGCGGTCGCGGTCCTCGAGCACGGCGATCTGTTCCGCGTCCTGACGGCGCTCGGCCAGCTCCATCGCCACGGCGGCCTGGGCGGCGAAGCCCCGCAGCGGCTCGATCTCCTTGTCCGTGAAGACGTGGCCGCCCGCGGCGCGGACCAGCAGCAGGATGCCGCGCACGCCGTCACCGGAACCGATCGGCACCGCGACGGCGGGGCCGAGTGCGGTGAAGCTCTGCGGGCCGTGGAAGACGCGTTCGTCCTGGCCGATGTCCCGCGAGGTGACGGGCGCGGCGCCGGCGAAGGCCAGGCCGAGCAGGCTGCCGTCGACCGGCACGACCAGGCCGCGGTGGGTCTCCGCGTCTTGTCCGACGGCCAGTTCCACGGTCAGCGAGTCGGTGCCGGCCATGGGCACCGCCACCACGGCGAGGGAGGCGCCGGTGATCTCCCTGGCCCGCTCGGCGACCAGCAGCAGGGCCGTGCCGCGTTCGCTGCCGGACATCAGGCCGTGGGTGATCTCGGCGTTGGCCTGCAGCCAGCGCTCCCGCAGCCGGGACTCCTCGTAGAGGCGGGCGTTGTCGATGGCGACCCCGGCGGCGACCGCGAGGGTCGACAGGACGGACTCGTCCTCCTCGTCGAACTGCTGTCCGCCGCGCTTCTCGGTCAGGTACAGGTTGCCGAAGACCTGGTCGCGCACGCGGATCGGGACGCCGAGGAAGGTGTTCATCGGCGGGTGGTGCGGCGGGAAGCCGTAGGAGGCGGGGTGTTCGGAGAGCTTGGGCATCCGCAGCGGCTCGGGGTGGCGGATCAGCTCGCCGAGGATGCCGTGGCCCTCCGGGTAGTGGCCGATGCGGGCGATCTCCTCGTCGCTGACGCCGACGGTGTGGAAGGCGGACAGCCGCGTGCCGTCCGGGCCGATCACGCCGAGGGCTGCGTAGCGGGCGTCCACGAGCGCGGCGGCGGCCTCCACGATGCTGCGCAGCGCCTGTTCGAGGTCGAGTTCCCGGCCGACGGAGAGGACCGCTTCGAGAAGGCTGTGCACCCGGTCGCGGGTGCCGCGGGCCGCGTCGATGCGGGCCTGCAGTTCCTCCAGCAGTTCGTCCAGCCTGAGCTGCGGCAGCCGTAGGCGCGCGTCCTCGTCCCGCTCCGGGGCCGTGTCCCGCCCGGCGTCTGTCACCCGTGTGCCTCCTGTCCCCGCGCTCCGGCACCGCCCGGCCGACGTCCTCCCGGGCAGCCGTCGGTAACGGTCCGGTAAACGTGACGGTACGGCATCAGGCGGGCCGCGCGACCGGCGGGGACCACCGGACGGAGCCCTCCCGCGCCCTCGTTCCGCCCGGACGCGGTGCGGGGTTCCTGGGACCGGACCCGGGCGGTCCGCGACGTCCGTGGCCCCGCGCACCGGTGTGCGGTGCGCGGGGCCACGGACGGGTGAGGGCTCAGACCTCCAGTTCGTTCTCGATCCGGCGCAGCTGGTGGCGCGCCATCGCGAGGTTGGCGCGGCCGGCGTCCAGTACGAGGTACAGGAACAGGCCGTTGCCGCCGCGCCCCTTGAGCAGGCGGATCAGGTGGTACTGGCTGTTGAGGGTGATCAGGATGTCCTCGATCTCCTCCTTCAGCCCCAGCAGTTCCATGGTGCGCAGCTTGGACCGCACGACGTCGGTGTTGCCGGCGGCGGCGACCTCCAGGTTGAGGTCCTTGCCGCCGCCCAGGGTGCCGAGGGCCATGCCGCTGGTGTAGTCGACGAGCGCGGCGGCCGTCGCGCCGTCGATGGAGCTGAGGCATTCCTTGAGCGAGGTCTCGGTGTTGGCCATGAGTGGTGTCCTTTCCGGATCGTGAAGGGTGGTGCGGGCCGGCGCCGCTCGGGACGGGCGTCCGGCCGGGAGTGAGGTACGGGTCAGCCGCCGGTCTGGGGCCGGGGCCGGTGGGTGGGGCGTTGCGGGGTCCGCACGGGAAGGGTGCCGATGGGCCGGGCCCGGTCCGTGCTGTCCGGGGCGCCGGCGCCCTCCCGGTACGGGGGCCGGTCGGCGTGCCGGCCTCCGCCGGGGCCGATGGCGGTGTCCACCAGTTCCGCGATGCGGGCGCCGCTGCGCCGGCCCTCCAGGTGCAGCCGGCCCACGTTGACCCGGTCGTCGGCGAGGAGGGTGAGCACGGCGGTGGTGCCGGCCGCGTAGGTGGCGATGTAGCCGAGGCTGCCGCGGACCAGGAGTTCGCGGAACTCCCCGCGGCCGGCCGCGTCCGTCATCCGGTGGGCGACGCCGAGCGCGGCGGCGGTCAGCGCGGCGAGCCCCTCGGGTTCGGTGTCCGGCGCGTCGTGGGCGAGGACGAGTCCGTCGACGGTGGCCGCGAGGGAGCCCGCCAGCCGCGGGACGCGGGTGCGGAGCCGACGCAGTTCGTCCAGCACGTCGGTCTCGACGGCCATGAGCAGTCTCCTTTCGGCACGCTGCCGGCGCGTGCGGATCACAGTGCCTCCAAGGCGTCCAGGAGCCGTCTCAGCAGCGCTGTGTCGGGCTCGTCCCAGTCGGCGCGGCCCGCGCCGGGGACGGTGTGGACGGGCGGGGCGGGCGCGGGGGGTGCGGGGGCGACCAGTCCGTCGGCGGCGAGCCGGCGCAGTTCGACGAGGATGTGAAAGGTGCGGTGGGCGAGGACCGACGCGATCTCGGCGGCGGTGCGGCCGCCGTCGACCAGGGCGAGGGCGCGTCCTCTGCGCGGCGGCAGGGCGGCCGGGTCCGCGTCGGGCGTCCGCGCGAGCGGCGCGGTGTCGACGGCCGGGTCGGGCCATATCCGCTCCAGCAGGTCACGGCGGCGGCCCGACTCGCGCAGCACGGTCGCCACCGGCACCGGCCGGACCGCGCCGAGCCAGTGCGCGACCCCGGGGCGGAAGCGCAGGGCGGTGCCGTCGTGGGCCAGCGCGAAGTACGCGGCGTCGAAGAGGGCGCCCAGGTGGGCCAGTTCGAGCGCGCCGGTGGTGAGACGTCCGCTGTCCACCAGCTGGCGGCCGACCCGCTGCCGGGCCCCAGCCCGTTCGACCGCCTCCCACCAGCCGGCCGGGGCCAGGGCTCCGCTGCGGGTGAGCAGGTCGCCGAAGTCGGGGCTGTGCGCGGACTCGACGTGGACCACATGTCCGGCCGCGAGGTAGAAGACGCCGGACCGGGTGGTGAGCGCTCCGGTGGCCCGGTCGGCGGCGAGCGTGTCCAGCAGCTCCGGGGCGGACCCGTCCGCGCGGGCGGGGGCAGCGGTCATCCGAGCACCATCCGGTCCGCCATCTCGGCCAGCCGGATGCGGGCCAGCGCCAGGTTGCCGTCGGCGCGGTCCAGCGACAGGTACACGAACACCGTGCTGTCGAAGGTGGTGACGACGAACCGCAGCAGGTGGAAGGCGTCCGCGGTGGTGAGGATCAGGTCCTCGACGGGGGGTTCCTTGCCCGAGCCGGTGCCCGACGGGGCGAGGGCGCCGCTCTCCATCGCCAGCCGGGCCAGCTCGGCGGTCTCGGCGGCCGTCGCCTCCACGTCACCGCCCGGCGCCTCCCCCACCGCGCCCAGGGCGAGCCCGCTGATCCAGTCGACCACCAGGGCGCCCCGCGCGCCGGGCAGCCGCATGGCTTCCAACAGACTCTCGTCGATTCCGGGCACGCCGGATCCCCCTCCCTCACACGGCTGTACCGCGAACGTGACGTTGACGCTACGGTGTGTGCTCGATCGTGGTGAGGGCTTCGGCGTTTTCCCGTGGAATATGCGACAGGGCCACCGGGGCGCTGATAAGGTCGCCGCTTTTCGCACCCGGCAGGGGGCGCGACGCGGGGGCGCGCGGGGCCGGTTCCGGTACGGACGCGGGGAACGGCTGTACGGGCGGGACCTGCCCCGATGCGGATGGTGGGCCGGCCCCGCCCGCGGACGACATCCTGGTGCCGGCGCCGCCCGGGGACCACGGGTGAACGGACGTCACCGTGTGCACGGCGCGCACACCCCGCGCGCGGCAGGCCGTACGCGCCCCCAGGGTGGGCCGTCCGGGCGGCGCACCACGGGTCCGGCCGCCGTACGGCGCAACCCCGCGTCCCGTCGGCGGGCGCGGGCGACGATACTGACAGTCGCACGTGCCCCCGCTCATGACTGGACCCATGCCGATCTCTGCCACAGCCCGCCCCACCGTCCCTCCCACCGTCTGGGCGACCCGCGGCCGATACGCCGGAGAGCGGGCCGAGGAGACACTCCGCGGCAGCCTCGCCGCGCTCAAGGACGCCGGGCACATCGACGACTTCCTGGAACTCCCGGCGGACGACACCAAGCCCGACCTGGTCTTCGAGTCCCGGACGCGGGTCGGGGACGGGGTCACGGTCCGCGCCCGGCTGAGCCTCGCCCCCGCCACGGGCAAGGGCCGTGACTGGCTGCTGGTCGCGGAGGCGGAGCGCCCCCGGGACCGCTCCTGGCCTTCCCCCGTCGCGATGTTCTGGCCCTCGGAGCCGGACGCCGACGGGAGCCACGACCCGGCGAGCGGCCTGCGCCCCGGGGAGATCAGCCCGCTCCCGGAGGACGACAAGGCCGTACGGCGGCTGCTGCGGGACTGCGCGCGCGACCCCTGGCACATCCACGTCGTCGTCCACGAGGCGATGACCACGGACGAACGCGGCCGGGTGCCGCTCGCCCACTGGCTGCCGCCGGGGCTGCGGGACCGGGTGGTCGAGCACCGGGCGACACCGCAGCAGTACCGGGTGACGAACTGGGCGCTGCGGGACTTCGACGTGGAGGTCCCCCGGGGCGGCGCGGCGGTGCTGCCCGGCCGTCCGGCGCCCGAGGGGTACGAACCGGACGCGTTCGCCGTACGCGCGGTGTTCCTCGACGGCACGGAACCCGTCGACCTGGTCGACGCGGTGAGCCGGTACGACGCGCTGCCGAGGGAGCTGCCACGGGAGGCCGCCGAGGCGCTGACCGCGCTGCGGGAGGACTGGCACCTGCTCACCCTCGCCGAGGAGCTGGAGCGGGAGCGCGCGCTGGTGGCGATGTACGCCGAGGCCCTGGACGCCATGACGAAGTCCCGTGACCTGTACCGCGAGGCCGCCGAACGCGCCCACGAGGCCCTCGAGGCCTACCGCGAGGCAGGCGCCGCCACCCCGCCCCCGGCTCAGCCGCCCCGTCCCCGCACCCCGGCACCGCTCCAGCACCTCACGCGCACGTTGGAGCGCCTGAAGCTCGGGGCCGCGGGACCGCGCCGCACCCGTTCCCAGGGGGACACGGAGCCGGTCGCGACCCCGGCCCCGGAGCGCGAACCGACGACACCGTCCGACGGCTAGCGCCTGTCCGACGGCTAGCGCCTGTCCGGCGGCGCGGCTACGGTCCACCGAACGCGGTGCCGCCGGCGCCTCGGCCCACCCGCCGGGTCGCCCGGGAGCGGCCCCGCGCGACGGCCGCTCCCGGCAGCCCCGCCGCCACCGGCACCCCGGCCCCCGCCCGCCGGGCACCGGCACCGCACCGGAAACCACGGCAGACGCCCGTCGCCTCGGCAGCTGAGCCAGGTGACGACCACTGGGCCGCGATCCGTCACCGGTCAGCCCGCCGCCCGACGTCCAGGCACCGGGGCCGCACCGGAAGCTACGCCAACCGGCCACCGGACCGGCAGCTGAGGCGGGATCAGGCGACGTTGCCGGAGCTCCGGGGCCTTGCGGGACGTCACGGCAATCGGTCGTCGGCTCGGCAGCTGAGCTGGAGGTGTCAGCCTCCGCCCGACGTCCAGGCACCGGACGCCGGGCACCGGGCGCCGGACCGGACGGCACACCAACCGGCCACCGGGCCGACAGCTGAGACGGGATCAGGTGACGACCCCGGGGCCGTCGGACGCCGGTCCGTCGACCGGCGTCCGAGCCACCGGCGCCGTGCCGGATGTCGCGAGGGCCTCCGGTCGCGGCGGGGGTCGGCCCCGGGGCGGCAGTCGCCGGCCGTCCGGGGCCGGGGTGCGCGGTGGTCAGTCCGTCGCGTGGTGGGGTTCGGCCGGGGGCCAGGGGGTCCAGCGGGTGCCCGGGGCCGGGGCGGCCACGCGGACCACCAGGGCCGCCAGGGCCAGCAGCGCCGCCGCGACGGCGGCCGAGGTGGCCAGCCAGGCAGGTGCTAGGGCGAGGTCGGCCGCCCTGGGCAGGGCGGCGTCGGAGAACGACCCGCCGTACGCGTGGGCGACGGCCAGCGCCGACGGCACCACGACCCCTCCCACCAGCACGACCACCGCGGGCCGCACCACCAGGATCAGCGCCAGCACCGTGCAGAGCACCGACAGGCCGACGGCGAGGGCGTGCACGTTGAGCGACACGCCGTCACGCTGCAGCGGGAAGTGGGTGACCGCGCAGACCGCGAGGGCGGCGGCGGCCAGCCAGCTCGTCCAGATCGCGGACCTGGCGACGGTGCCGGGGCGACGGGAAGGCCGGGGGGTGCGGCGGCTGCTCTTCCGCGCGGCGGGCTTCCGGCGCGCGGCACGCAGACCGCCACGGGGGGCCGCCGCGCGCGCGGCGTCGGGCCCGGCGTCTCCCTGCTGCTCCCCGGGGACCGGCTCGTGCGCGGTCCGGGTCTCGGCCTCCGCCGCGACGCGCAGGTGCTCGGGGGGCCGTTGTGCGGCCAGACGGTCGATCAGTTCGACCAGTTCGTCGACGGAGCGGCCGGTGGCGGCGGCGCGCAGTGCCTCCTCACGGCAGTGCGGCGCGAGGGGCTCGTTGTGCAGGAGCGCCACCAGGAGGGTCACGTCCTCCACCGAGCGGTGGGCGGCGGCCGCGCGGATGGTCTCGTCCGCGCTGGCGGCGTCGCGGGGCGGGCGGGTCAGCAGGGCGACCAGCCGGGTGACGTCCTCCACGGACCGGTCGACACCGGCGGCGCGCAGCGCGTCGACGACGGCGCGGGTGTGCTCGGGCGACCGTTCGAGCGCGGTGATGAGGTCGACGACCTCTTCGAGGGGCCGGTCGGACACGGCGGCGTGCACCAGGTCGCTGACCGGATCGGCGTACGCCCGCCCCGTCGCGGTCGCAGTCTCGGTCGCCGGGCCGGCGGGGTGCGCGGGCCCCGGTGGACCGACGGGGTCGCGCGGGTCCCGGGGCTCGCGGGCCACTCGCGGGTCCTGGGGCCCTCGTGCGTCCCGGGGCGCCTCCACCGGGTCCACGAGATCGACCGTGGCCACCGGGTCGCGGTGCCCGTCGGCGTGGACGGGATCCCGTGGGTCGACGGGATCACGCGGATGGTTGCCGTGCGCGGGATCGCGCGAGTACCCCATGTCGAACGGGCGGCGGGGACGGCTCTCGTCGGCCGTCTCGCACGGCCGGCCGGCGTCCGCCGGGCCGTGCCCGTGTTCCCTGTCGGCCGGCGCCGTGCGGTCCGCCGCCGGCGGGCGCGCCCACGCCGGTTCCGGCCGGTGCGCGCCGGTCGAGCTGCCCGTCGTGCCGGCGGGCGGGGTGGCGGCCGCGTCGACGGGTATGCCCGGTTCGTTCGAGGGGGACGAGGAGAAAGTGGTCATGATCGACTCCAGGGGAAGACTGATGACCATTACTAGGCTCCCCCACAACGTGCTGCCACTTGACTGAGCCACCGGGATGACCTGCGACGATTCCGTGTTTCGGGTGTTGTTCACGGGGCAACGGTCGCCTGCGCGCATGGCCGGTCCCCGCCGCCATACCGGGGCGCTGAGCGGGAATCCGTTTCTTCGAGGACTGTGTCGCGGCGCGAGGCCGCGGCACGCGGCCGTCGGAAGGGAGGGCAGTTTCGTTGGACACGACCACTGCGATGTGGGCCGTCGCCGCGCTTCTCGCGGCCGTGGTGCTGGCCGGTGCCGTGACTCTGCTGGTCCGTCTGGTCCGTACGCGGCGGGAGTTGCGGCGGGCGGGGCTGCCCACCGGGCCCCGCTGGGTGTTCTGGGGCGCGGTGCTCTATCTGGTGCTGCCGGCCGATCTGTTGCCCGATCCCGTGTATCTGGACGACATCGGTGTCCTTCTGCTCGCTCTGCGCACCATGCGTGGCTCCCTCGGCGCGGGGGTGCCCGGAGTGCCCGGACGGCGGCCGGTACGGGAACCCGCCGATGATTACGCTCCGTAAGGAAACCAACCACCCGTTCGATTCGTATAAGTCTCTGGAAGCCAACGCAAGTCGGCGGACCAAGCGACGGCGCCCTGAAGGCCGTTGCCTGATCGGCGCAGCACCGACGAGGGAGAGACGATGCAACCGTTCGCGCTCAACTACGCCCGTCCGGCGGTGGAGTTGGCAGTTGCCACTCCGTATGCGTATGACTCCGGACTGCAGTTGAACGTCCTCGGTGACGGACGGATCGCGGCCTGCGACCATGCCCTGTTGCGCGAGGTGGGGACGACGACGTCCACCGCGGGCTCCAAGACCCACTTCGACGACTGATCGCGGACCGTAGACCATGACCGTGCTGATCCTCACCTGTGAGGAGGACGTGACCGCCGACATGGTGGTGGTCCATCTGAACGGCGCAGGCGTGCCGGTGGTCCGGCTCGACCCCGCCGATCTGACCGGGGGCGTCTCGCTGTCCGGCGAGTACGTCCACGGCCGTTTCCGCGGCCATCTGTCCGCGGGCGGACGGCTGGTGAGCATCGGCGGGCTGCGGTCGGTGTGGGTGCGCCGGCCCGGCACGCCGGCCGAGCGCGCGCCGCAGCCGTCCGGCTGGCTGACCGAGGAGGCGGCACAGGCGCTCTACGGCATGCTGCGCGGCTGCGACGCGCGGTGGATGAACCACCCGGACGCGGCGCGGCAGGCCCGCCACAAGCCGTGGCAGCTGCGCCTGGCCCAGCGGTGCGGGCTGCCCGTGCCGGCGACGGTGATCACCACGTTCCCGCGTGCCGCGCGGGAGTTCGCGGAGCGCTTCCCGGACCTGGTGGTGAAGCCGGTGTCGGGGGCGCATCCGCAGGATCCGCCGCGGGCGGTGCCGACCAGCAGGGTGGCGCCGGACGCGGACTTCTCGGCGGTCGCCTACGGGCCGACGCTGCTTCAGCGGCGGATCGCCAAACGGGCCGACATCCGGCTCACCGTGGTGGGCGACCGGCTGCTGGCGGCCCGCAAGACGACGCCGCCGGACGCCGATCCGGAGGTGGTGGACGTGCGGTTCGCCGCGCCCGGGTCGCCCTGGGAGCCGGTGGAGGTCCCGGCGCGCACCGCGACGGCCGTGCTGGACTACATGGCCCGGGCGCAACTGGCGTACGGAGCCTTCGACTTCGCGGAGGACGCGGACGGGACCTGGTGGTTCCTGGAGTGCAACCAGTCGGGGCAGTTCGGGTTCGTGGAGGTGGAGACGGAACAGCCGATCGCGCGGACCATCGCCGAGTGGCTGTCCCGCCCCGTCCCCGACGAGCCGGCCGAGCTGGACGGGGTGAGCACCACGGCGCGGTGAGGGCGCCTCACCGCGCCGGCGCCGGTCAGTGCGGCCGGGGCCCGGGGAGCAGGGCGGCGCGCTGCCAGCCGTTGCCCGGGGCCTGCGGCCGGTCGAACCCGGAGCCGTGGCCGGGCGACTGCAGGGGCCGCATGACCAGCTCCAGTTCCCTGCTGACGCGTTCGGCCTCGCGGCGTACCTGTGCGGGCACGTCGCCGCACTCCGCGATGAGTCGGTCGTAGATGGGGGAATCCTGGAACACCCGCAACGTGCCTTTCTGCTCGGCGGCCCCGGCGCGGGGTCGCGACTGCCGAGTCTAGGCGGCCAACGGGGGTGAAGTGCGCGTTCCGGGCGTCAAGCACCCGTACTGGAACCGGGGCGGACAATCATGAGCACCGTGACGGTCGCCCACAGAAGATTGAACACACCGGTGAACATCGCGAGTTGCACGGTGCTCTGCCGGTCGGCCGGCGTCCGCTCGGCGACCTGCCCGACGAGTTCCTCCTGACGGGGGAGCACGAGGGCGAGGAGTACCCCGGCCGCGACGGCGGTCAGGGTGATCGAGGCGACGAGCCAGGCGTCGCCCAGGACGCCCATCGCGAGGGCGGTGGCGAGACCGAACGCCGGTACGAGAATGCCCAGGCCGGCGTAGACGCGGCAGATGCGGTGGAGCAGTTCCACGGCGCCCGCCGCCCGTGGGACGGGGCCGGTGCCGTCCGCCGGCAGGGCGCGGCGTACGGCCGGCGGGAACATGCTGGCGGCGACGGTCACCGGACCGACGGCGACGATGGCGGCCAGGACGTGGAGGGACAGGAGCAGCTTGGTCACCGGGACTCTTTCGTTGGTGTGATCGGCGGTGCCCGGTTCACGCTAGGGATCTTCGAGGTGGCCGCACAGCGGCCGGATCGACAGTTCCCCACGGATTCCCGCCAACGCCTGTCGCCAGGGCGTCCGGGCGCCGCTCCGCCGGATCCCGCGTTCGTGGGGGTGGCGGGAATCCGTTTATCGTGGCGTTCATGCACTCCGTGGCGATCCTGGTCCTCGATGGCGTGGTGCCGTTCGACATGGCGGCCCCGATGCAGGTCTTCGACTTCACACGGCTGCCCGACGGCAGGAGCCCCTATCGCGTGCGGCTGTGCGCCGAGCGGCCGGAGGTGGCGGCGGACGGCGGCTTCGTGCTGCGCGTCGACCGCGGCCTCGAGGCGCTGGCCGACGCCGACACGGTCGTCGTGCCGGGTCGCGCGCCGGGCGCCCCCCCACCCTCCCCGGCGGTCCTGGCCGCGCTGCGGGAGGCGGCCCGGGCGGGGACCCGGATCGCCTCGGTGTGCGTGGGAGCGTTCGTGCTGGCGGAGGCGGGGCTGCTGGACGGGCTGCGCGCCACCACGCACTGGGTGGCCGCCGAGGAGTTCGCCCGGGCGTTCCCTCTGGTCGAGGTGGAGCCGGACGTGCTCTACGTGGACAACGGCCAGATCCTCACCTCGGCGGGGGCCGCCGCCGCGCTGGACATGTGCCTGCACATGATCCGCCGGGACCTCGGCTCGGCGGTGGCCGCGAACGCCGCCCGGATGTCCGTGATGCCGCTGGAACGGGAGGGCGGGCAGGCCCAGTTCATCGTGCACGAGCACCCGCCCGTGCCGCGCGGCTCGGACCTGGAGCCGCTGCTGGAGTGGATCGAGGACAACCTCGCGCACGAGGTGACGCTGGCCGGGATGGCGGCGCGCGCCGGCATGAGCGAGCGCACCTTCAGCCGCCGCTTCCGTGAGCAGACCGGCACCACTCCGCTGCAGTGGCTGCTGCGGGCCCGGGTGCGGCGCGCCCAGTACCTGCTGGAGAACAGCGACCACACGGTCGACCGGATCGCCCAGCAGGCGGGGTTCGGGTCCCCCACGGCGTTCCGTGAGCGGTTCCGCAAGGTGGTGGGCACGACCCCGTACGCCTACCGCACGTCGTTCAAGGGCGGGCGCGCCGGCACCGGCCGGCGGGGCGGGCGGCCGTCCGCCTCAGACGGCCAGGGACAGGCCGCTCTCCCCGTCGCCCTCGGGTGACCGGCCGGCGCCGGCGAGCAGGTCGTCGGCGCGCTCGACGGCCTCGTGGACGGACGACGCGCCCGTCAGCGCGCGGAGCGCGTCGGTGACGTCGTCCAGTTCGCGCGCCGGCGCCGTTGAATGCCGTTCCGCCTGCGCGATCCGCAGTGTGGCGTATCGCGTCAGCAGGTGTCTGACGACCTTCGGATCCGGTACGTGCACGGAGTGCCCCTCTCGTTCGTGTTTTCGCTGCGTATGCCCGAGAGAGGCGGAAGCACACACTTCCTGTGCGCTACTGACCGAATGTGACCGAAAACATTCGCTCCATGACCGGACCGTCAGGTCATGTCCGCTGTGCAGCGCGGTGCAGGTACCGCCGCGCCGCGGCAGCGGCTCGTGCGTGCCCACCTCCTGGACCGCGCCGTCGGCCATCACCACGATCCGGCCGGCACCGCGCACGGTGGACAGCCGGTGAGCCACGACGAACGTGGTGCGCCCGCGCGGCAGCCGGGCGAGCGCCGCCTCCCGCACCAGCACCTCCGAGCGGGTGTCCGCACCGGCCCGGCGCGCCGCACCCACCCGGACGCGCGCGAAACGGCGCCCGGCGCCCGTGGGGGCGCCGGGCGCGGGAACGGCGGCTCAGGCCGCGTCGAGCTCCGCGATCTCCTCGGCGCCCAGCACCAGGTCGGCGGCGCGCACCGAGTCCTGGACCGACTCCGGGCGGCTCGCCCCCGGGATGGGCACGACGACCGGCGACTTGGCCAGCATCCAGGCCAGGCACACCTGGTGCGCGCTCACCCCGTGCTCCTGCGCCACGCGCGCGAACGGCGCGTAGGTGGAACCGAGTTCACCGGCCTTGGAGATGCCGCCGAACGGGCTCCAGGGCAGGAAGGCGACACCGAGCTCGTCGCACAACTCCAGCTCCGGCTCGCTGGAGCGGAACGCGGGCGAGAACTGGTTCTGCACGGAGACGAGGCGCCCGCCGAGGATCTCCTGGGCCAGACGGATCTGCTCGGGGTTCGCATTGGAGACGCCCGCCATGCGGATCTTCCCCTCGTCGAGCAGGTCGCGGATCGCGCCGACGGACTCGGCGTACGGGACGCGGGGGTCGGGCCGGTGGAACTGGTAGAGGCCGATCGCCTCCACGCCCAGCCGGCGCAGGGACGCCTCGCAGGCCCGCTTCAGGTACTCCGGGCGCCCGTCGAGGGTCCAGCTGCCGTCACCGGGGCGCAGATGGCCGCCCTTGGTGGCGACCAGGACGTCACCGCCCCGCTCGTGGGTGGAGAGCGCCTTGGCGATCAGGCTCTCGTTGTGCCCCACCTCCCCGGCGTCCCGGTGGTAGGCGTCCGCGGTGTCGATCAGGGTGACGCCCGCGTCCAGGGCGGCGTGCAGCGTGGCCAGGGAACGGGCCTCGTCGGGACGCCCCTCGATCGACATGGGCATGCCGCCCAGTCCGATCGCGGACACCTCGACCTCACCGATACGACGGGTGTGCATGGTGCGTCAGCCCCTTCCGGCTGTCGTGCTGCGCTTGTGGAAAGCGCGTACCAGCCTGGTCGCCGCGGGCCGGGAAATCCAATAGAAGAAAGCGAACGGATTCAGCAGGCGGGGCGCTGAATCCGGTCGGGCCCCTCCGCCGGGCGGGTGTCCGGACCCGGCGTTACGCTGCGCGGAGTTGCCCCTTTCGCCCCGCTTACGGGAGGTTCCCATGGCCCCGCTCCTCAACCCGTACCTCAACTTCGACGGGAACGCCCGGCAGGCGATGGAGTACTACAAGGAGGTCTTCGGCGGCGAGCTGGACATGCACACGTTCGGCGAGACCGGCGGCGCCGGGGCGGAGCACGCCGACAAGATCATGCACGGCATGCTCACCGCCACCGCCGACGGCTTCACGCTCATGGGCTCGGACATGCCGCCGGGCATGGAGCACACCTCCGGCAACAACTTCGCCGTGAGCCTCAGCGGCGAGGAGGAGGGCACGCTGCGCGGCTACTGGGACAAGCTGTCCGACGGCGGCCAGGTGTCGGTGCCGCTGGAGCGGCAGATGTGGGGCGACGTCTTCGGGATGTGCACGGACCGGTTCGGCATTCCGTGGATGGTCAACATCAACACCCGGCAGGGCTGAGTCCCGGCCCGTCGCGCGCGGGCCGGCGGGCGGTTGACACGGTGTTCCAGAAGGGATCATCGTGCAGGCCGGACACGCGCCGGCGGGACGCGGCGCACAGGGAGGCCCGGCGGCGGACACCGGCCCGGGGAGAGGCGGCGGCATGCGGATCGGACTGCTCGGCACCGGCCCGTGGGCGCGGGCGGCGCACGCCCCCGCGCTGAGCGGGCACGCGGACGTGGACTTCGCAGGCGTATGGGGGCGCAGGCCGGAGGCCGCCCAGGAACTGGCCACGCTGCACGGCGTCCGCGCGTACGGCGACGTCGACGCGCTGCTGGCCGACGTGGACGCGGTCGCCGTGGCGCTGCCGCCGGCCGTCCAGGCCGACCTCGCGGTGCGGGCCGCGCGGGCGGGCCGGCATCTGCTGCTGGACAAGCCGCTCGCGCCGACGGTGCCGCAGGGGCGTGCGGTGGTCGAGGCGGTCGAGGCGGCGGGCGTGGCCTCCGTGGTCTTCTTCACCACCCGCTTCCAGCCGGAGCCGCAGGCGTGGATCGAGGAACAGGCCCGGGTGGGCGGCTGGTTCACCGGGCGGGCGCAGTGGCTCGGCGCGGTGTTCACCTCCGACGGCAACCCCTTCGCCGCCTCGCCCTGGCGCCAGGACAAGGGCGCCCTGTGGGACGTGGGTCCGCACGCCCTGTCCGTGCTGCTCCCGGTGCTCGGCGACCCGCGGCGGGTGACGGCGGCGGCGTACGGGCCCGGGGACACCGTCCACCTCGTCCTGGACCACGCGAGCGGGGCGTCCAGCAGCAGCACCCTGAGCCTGACCGCTCCCCCGGCCGCTGCCGGCGCCATGGTCGAACTGCGGGGCGAGGCAGGGATCACCGTCCTCCCCGAGGCCACGGAGGACGCGGTGCCCGCGCTCGGCCGGGCCGTCGACGCGCTGCTCACCGCGGCCGGCACCGGCACACCGCACCCGTGCGACGCGGCGTTCGCCTTCCAGGTCACCCGGATCCTCGCCGCGGCGGAGACGCTGCTGCACAGCGGCACCCACTGAGGCGCTCCGCGCCGGGACGGCACCACGGCCGGCCGCGCCGTACGACGGGTGCGCAGCGGAGTGCCGCCGGTGCGCTCCGTGACCGTCGGGCCGGGGCCGGCTTAAACGATCCTTAAGGACCGGTTAAGCGATCGTGCGTGCTGTGTCGTGCATTCAAGTAAGCGCAGGTCAGCGGGTCTTGAGGACAAGTCGGACCCGTTGGCGGGCGGGTCCGTGGTCCCTACCATCAGTGCCGCGCGGGTCCCGACGCACGCTGCGAGAGCGCTCTCACTAGCGCCCCCGGGGCCGGTCGGCCCGCGCCCGACCCGCAACCGCAACCGCGACCGCAACCCGCACGAGCACTCTGGAGACCCCCCACATGACTCCTCGGCACCAGCGCACCCTCGGCCGCCGCAAGCTCCTCTTCGCCCTCGGCGGGGCCGCCGTGGCCCTGCCCGCGGCGGCGGCGATCGCCCCCCACGCCCTCGCCGGCCAGTCCGACGGGCGAGCCGGCACGAAGGCGGCCGGATCGTTGCCGCTGACGATCGTCAACGACAGCGGCGCCTTCGACAACGCCTCGGTGCACCTGTACGTCGTGGGCAACGCCGACGGCCGCCAGGTCCGGCTCACCCCCGACGGCGCCCTCGCCCCGATCGACCTCGCCGACAACGGTGCGGACGGCTTCACCGACTACGCGATCAGCCTGTCGGGCGGTGAGACAACGCTGTCACTGCCGTACATGTCCGGCCGGATCTACGTCGCCCTCGGCGAGAAGCTGAAGTTCAAGGCCGTCGCGGACGGCACCGGCGCGGCGGCGCTGCAGTACCCGGCGGGCTGGGTCTCCTCCGACCCCAACTTCGGCGTGCTGCACGACTGCGCGGAGTTCACCTACAACTCCGCCGGTCTGTTCTGCAACACCACCATGGTCGACATGTTCAGCGTGCCGCTGAGCATCCGGCTCACCGGTGCCGACGAGCAGACCACAGGCACGGTGCGCCCCGGCGGCCGCGCGGCCGCGTTCGCCGCCGTCAAGGAGACGGAGGGGTACTCCCGGCTGGTGGTGGACGACACCCGGATCATCGCGCCCGGTCACGGCCTGGACGCCGGTCTGTTCGCCGAGGACTACTTCGCCCCGTACATCGACGAGGTGTGGAGCACCTACACCGGACGGGACCTCACGATCACCACCAACGCGGGCACCTTCACGGGGCGGGTGCGCGGGGACCTGTTCACCTTCGACGGGCCCGCCCAGGTCGCGTTCGACAAGCCGTCCACCCGTGACGTGCTGTTCTGCGACGGCGCTCTGGCCGCCCCCAACGACGGCACCACCGGCCCGGTCGCCGCGGTGCTCGGCGCGGGCTTCAACCGCTCGACGCTGCTCAGCCATCCCGAGCAGCCGACCACCGACCCCGCGCGGTTCTACCTGACCGAGCTGACCAACCACTACTCCAAGGCCATGCACGCGGCCACCGAGGACGGCCGGGCGTACGGGTTCGCCTTCGACGACGTGGCGGACTTCGCCTCGTACATCCAGGACACGGCGCCGACCGCCCTGCGGCTCACCCTCACGCCCTTCGGGTGAGCGGGCTCCCCGTCGGGATGCGGGCCTCCCGACGGGGGCAGGTTTCCCCGGGGCCCGGAGAGGTACCCCGGCAGGCACGGGAGGCTCCGCACCGAGGGGGTCTCGGGCGCTCGCCCAGGGCGCCGTGGGTGCTCCGGATGCGCGGCGGGCCTCCGCGATGAAGGCTGAGTAACGGACCCGGTGCCCGGCACCGGGGCCGTACCAGCGTTCCGGACCCCGAGGAGCCAGAAGATGTCGACGTCCCAGCCCGACGCGTCCCGGCAGACCGAGGACCGCGCCACCCCGGACAGCCTGCTCCACACCCGCACCGGCGGCGACGTGTCGCCGGAGGACCTGGTTCTGGCCAGCGGCAAGGACCTCACCCCGCAGAACCTCGAGTGGGCCAAGCGGAAGCTGGCCGAGGAGGGGCCCTCCGCGATGGAGAAGATCCTTCCCTGATCCCCTCACCTCACCGCTCCCCCGGCCGCGTCCGGGCAGCGGAACGCCGTCGGCCCGGTGCACCAGCGCGCACCGGGCCGACGGCGTTCGGCAACGGTTCCCGGACGTCCCGGCTACCGGCGGCCTGGCCTGGCCTGGCCTCCCCGGCCCTACTCGGGGAGTTCCGTCTCGTCCTCCACGACGTGCATGGCGGCCTCCTCCGCGCCCGCCGCACCGCCGTCGACGCCCACGTCGTCGGCGACGGACTCCTTGGTGACATCGCTGTGGGCTCCCTCGTCCGGGGCGACCAGGCGTCCCGCCCGGTCCGTGCCCGCCTCCGCGTCGACGGGTTCGCCCTCGCCGCCGGGCAGGTCACCGACCCCGTCGCCGTCGGGCGTGGCCGGGTCCGGCACCTCCTGGGCCAGCCGCTCGTCCAGGGTCTCCCCGTCGTGCTGCTCGGCCGCCGTGATGCCGTGCTTGGTGACCCCCACCGCCTTCTCCGGCGGTGAGTAGCCCTCGTCGAGCATGTCGTCGTAGTCCCGCTCGTCGAGGGCGTCCTGCATGTCGAGCGGCGCGCCGTCCTCCTGCTGCTCGTTGTCCCCGGTGGGCTGGTAGACGTCGTCCCCCATCGGTTCGGAGCCCATGGCGTCCTCCCTGTCGCGCTGCTTCGGCGTACGCGGTCTCGTATGTGGGATCCGCGTTTCCCGTCAGGCGATCTCTAACCCCGCCAGCCGTCCTACCTGCGGAGAAAACAGGCACACCCGGGGTGTGCGCCGCCTCATCCGCGCGGTGCGTCCACCGAACCGGGAGCGATGCGGATGTCGTAGTCCTCGACCCGGTGGACGGGCCAGGAACGGGCGTACCGGGGCGGCAGGCTGCCGGTGCGGGTGATATCGGCGACCGGCTTGTCCTCGGCGGTGCGCAGGATGCCGGCGACCGTGATGTTCTCGTTGTTCCCGGCGGTCGCACCGGAGGAGCAGCCTGTGTAGTAGCCGATGGGGATGGACTCGTGCCCGGTGATCAGGCAGGGCGGCTCGACGCCGAGCCGGTGCAGTCCGTCGGCCGTGCGGGCCCAGTCCTCACGGCCGGCGGTGGAGCGGTCCACGGTGTGTGCCAGGACGGTCAGCTGCACCACGAGGTGGCCCGCCAGTCCCAGCGCGACGACGGCCCGGACGGCCGGTCGCCACTTCCCGCGCGGCGCCGTGACCAGGTGCCACAGGGCGTCCGCGACGGGGATGGCGAGCAGCGCGTAGGCGGGCTGGAGGAAGCGGGGCGCCGCGTACTGGATGGTGAACAGGTACGGCACCGCCGCGGCCACGGCGCAGGCCAGCGGTACCGCGGTGCGCAGCGCACGGCCGGCCCGTACGGCGACGACCAGGCCGAGCACGGCGAGCAGCGGCAGCACGAACCACCACAGGGTGATCACCGGGTGGGGCATCGACCCGGTGCAGGGACGGCACAGGGCACGTCCGCCCAGGCTGCGCAGCTGGTCGTCGACGGCCATGTGGAGGCCGAGGCCGCCCTGGATGCGGGAGGCCTCCGCCAGCCGCTCCGAGAGGCCGCCGAACGCCACGTACGCCTCGATCACCCAGGGCACGCCGCCGGCCAGCAGGCCGCCCACGGTGGCCGCGAGGAAGCGCGGGCGGCGGGCGACCGCGGCGAACACCAGCAGGGGCAGCGAGACCCAGACGGCGTCGGTGGGGCGCATCCACGCCATGAGCGCGGCGCCCGCCACGACGGCCCAGAGCGGGCCGCGGGCCGCGGGGTCGTCACGGTGGCGCAGGTACGCGCCGACGGCGACCAGCGCGCCGATCGCCACCCAGTAGTTGGGCATGGCCTGCGGGCCGTAGAAGAGGGTCACCCAGAGGGAGGCGAAGAAGGCGCCGGCGACGACCAGGACGCGGGTCGGGAAGAGGCCGCGCCAGACGCGCAGGGCGAGGAACAGGCCGAGGCCGGAGAGCACGGCGAGGTAGACGCGCAGCAGGGCGGTGGAGTCGGACCAGGACGCCACGGGCGCGACCAGGAAGGAGACGCCCCGGGAGCGGGGGGCGCTGAAGAACGCGGCGGGGTGGTGGGTGGTGACCTGGCTGGTGTAGACGATCTCGTCCCAGCCGAGGCCCAGCACGGGCCGTACCAGCGCGAGTTGGGCGACCGTGAAGACGGCGGCGAGGGCCGCGAGCGGCCACGCGCCGTGCAGGCGCCGCGGGCTGTCCGGGCGTGACCGCTCCTCGGGCCGCCGTGTCACGGTCGGCGGGGCGTCGGCGCCTTGGGTCATCGTCCGTCCTTCGTTGCCACGCGGCAGGGCCGCCGGGTCCCACGGTTCGTACGGGCCACGGGCCCCGGGGAAGCCGGATGTCCAGGGATCATGGGCCAAGCTAACCCGGCCGATGCGATCGTGCAGACGGTACACGGCCAAACGTTCCCCTCCGGTGCCGGGGCGGCCCGGTCAGCGTGCGTGCGGGCGCCGGTGCGGGGGCTGTTCGGGCGACGTCCTCGGGGCGGGCACCGGGACCGGGCCCTCGACGGCGGCGTCCACGCGCACGGTGAGCTCACGGCCGTGGTGACGCAGCGTCAGCGGCGGTCCCGAACGCAGCCGGTACGTGGTCCGGTCGGCGGTGACCTCCACGTGCAGGCACCGCCCGAGGTGGCCCAGGGTGAAGGCCAGCCGGCGCAGTCCGGGTGGCAGCCGGGGGGCGAACCGGAGGCCGTCGCCGTCCCAGCGCATGCCGCCGAACCCGGCCACCAGGGCGGTCCAGGCCCCGGCCAGGGAGGCGATGTGCAGCCCGTCGCGGGTGTTGCGCTCCAGGTCGGCGAGGTCCATCAGCGCGGCTTCGCCGGTGTAGGCGTGGGCCAGTTCCAGGTGTCCGGTGCGCGCGGCGAGGACGGCCTGGACGCAGGCGGACAGGGAGGAGTCACGGACGGTCAGCGGCTCGTAGTAGGCGAAGTTGCGGGCGATCTGCTCCTCGTCGTGGCGCTCCTCGAACCAGTCGGCGCGGGTGTGCATCGCCAGCACCAGGTCGGCCTGTTTGATCACCTGTTTGCGGTAGAGGTCGAAGTACGGGAAGTTCAGCATCAGCGGGTAGTGGCCGGCGCCGGTGCCGGAGAAGTCCCACCGCTGGTAGCGGGTGAAGCCCGCGTGCTGTTCGTGCACCCCGAGTTCCTCGTTGTAGGGCAGGTGCACGGCCTCGGCCGCGTCGCGCCAGCTCGCGCTCTCCTCCTCGTCGACGCCGAGCCCGGCCGCCCGGTCGGGGTGGCGTTTGCAGGCGTCGGCGGCGGCCAGCAGGTTCGCCCGGGCCATGAGGTTGGTGTACGTGTTGTCGTCGGCGACGGCGCTGTACTCGTCCGGCCCGGTGACGCCGTCGATGTGGAAGACGCCCCGGTCGTCGTGGTGGCCCAGGGAGCGCCACAGCCGGGCGGTCTCCACCAGCAGCTCCACACCGGTGTCGCGTTCGAAGCGTTCGTCGCCGGTGGCCTGGACGTACCGCACCACCGCGTCGGCGATGCCCGCGTTGACATGGAAGGCGGCGGTGCCGGCCGGCCAGTACGCGGAGCCCTCCGAGCCCTCGATGGTGCGCCAGGGGAACGCGGCCCCGCGCAGGCCCAGCTGCGCGGCGCGCTCGCGGGCGACGGGCAGGGTGCTCTGCCGCCAGCGCAGCGCCTCGGCGGCGGCCTGCGGCACCGTGCAGATCAGCAGGGGCAGCACGAACACCTCGGTGTCCCAGAAGGCGTGCCCGTCGTAGCCGGAGCCGGTCAGGCCCTTGGCCGGTATCGCCCGCTGTTCGGCGCGGGCGCCCGCCTGCAGCACATGGAACAGGGCGAAGCGCACGGCCTGCTGGATCTCCTCGTCGCCGTCGACCTCCACGTCGGCGCGGGCCCAGAACGCGTCGAGGTAGCCGCACTGTTCGTCGAGGAGGCCCTGCCAGCCGCTGTGCGCGGCGGCGGCGAGCGCCGCCTCCACCTGGTCGCTCATCGCGGGCCGGGAGCGGGCGCCGGACCAGCCGTGCGCGACGAGCTTCTCCACCCGCAGCCGCTGCCCCGGTTCCAGGACGGAGGTGACCGTCAGCCGGGCCAGGTCGACGTTGCTCTCGCAGTCGGTGGTGGTGCGGTCGGGTCCGTCGACGACGTGGTCGGCGGCCACGGCGACCCGCAGTCCGCTGCGCCGGGTGCGGTGCACCAGCCGCAGCCGGCGGTCCTGGGCGAAGTCCTCCTCCGGTTCCAGCGGGGACCGCAGGGCTCGGGCGGCGCGCGGGTCGCCGTCCGGGCCCGGCAGGGACTCGTTGGTGACGAGTTCGGACTGCAGCACCACGCGGGTGCGGCTGTCGACCGGCTCGACCTCGTAGGCGACGGCGGCGACGGCCCGCTGGGTGAGCGAGACCAGCCGCGTGGAGCGCACCCGGACGGTGGACCCGGCCGGGGAGGTCCACTCGCAGACCCGGGTCAGTGTCCCCCGGCGCAGGTCCAGGGTGCGTTCGTGGTGGACGAGGCGTCCGTAGCGCAGGTCGAACGGTTCGTCGTCGACCAGCAGCCGGATCACCTTGCCGTTGGTGACGTCGATGACGGTCTGTCCGGACTCGGGGTAGCCGTAGCCGGCCTCGGCGTAGGGCAGGGGGTGCAGTTCGTGGACGCCGTTGAGGTAGGAGCCGGGCAGGCCGTGGGGTTCGCCCTCGTCGAGGTTGCCGCGCCAGCCGACGTGGCCGTTGGACAGCGCGAACACCGACTCGCTCTGCGGCAGCCGCTCCAGGTCCAGACCGCGTTCGCGGACCGTCCAGGGGTCGATGTCGTACCAGCGGTCGGTGCTCACCGTTCACCTCCGAGTTCGGCCAGGTCGGTGACGACCCGGTCGGCGCCGTGCGCGTACAGTGCGTCGGTCTGGCCCACGCGGTCCACGCCGACGAGGAGACCGAAGCGGCCCGCGCGTCCGGCGTCCATGCCCGCCAGCGCGTCTTCGAACACGGCCGCGTGCGCCGGCTCGACACCGAGGTCGCGGGCGGCGGCCAGGAACGTGTCGGGCGCCGGCTTCCCGGGCAGTCCGCGCTCGGCGGCGACGACGCCGTCGATCCGTACGTCGAAGAGGTCCTCGGCGTCGACGGAGCGCAGCACGTCACGGCAGTTGGCGCTGGACGAGACGACCGCGGTGCGCAGTCCGCTCGCGCGGACCGCGTGCAAGTAGCGCAGGGTGCTGTCGTAGGGCTCCACGCCGTCGGTGCGGATCTTCTCCAGCAGCAGTTCGTTCTTGCGGTTGCCCAGGCCGTGCACGGTGGCGGCGTCCGGCGGGTCGTCAGGAACGCCCTCGGGCAGCCGGATGCCACGCGAGCCGAGGAAGGTGCGCACGCCGTCGGCGCGCGGCCGGCCGTCCACGTACGCGTCGTAGTCGGCGCCGGTGAAGGGCGTGAAGGCGTCGCCGTCCCGCTCGCGCAGGAAGGCGTCGAACATCTCCTTCCAGGCGGTGGCGTGCACCACGGCCGTCTTCGTGACGACGCCGTCGAGGTCGAAGAGGCACGCCTCGATGTCTTCGGGCAGACCGAGATCCGTCATACCCGACACCGTTCCCCGTACGGCGCCGGACAGTGAGTGGCGCGGGCCACACGGGTGGTGCGGCCCGCCGGGTGACACACTCTGCCGTGTGGCGCTGACCTTCGACGACCTTCTCCACCGTGCCCGCGCCCTGTCCCGGGGCGGGCGGCGCGCGATCCTCGGCGTCGCCGGCAGTCCGGGCGCGGGCAAGTCCACACTCGCCGGGCGCCTGGTGCGGGAGCTGAACGGCGCCGGGGAGCCCTGGGTGGCGTGGGTGCCGATGGACGGGTTCCATCTCGCGGACGCCGAACTGGACCGGCTCGGCCGCCGGGACCGCAAGGGCGCCCCCGACACCTTCGACGCGGCCGGATACGCGGCCCTGCTGAGGCGGCTGCGCGAGGAGGGCGACGACGAGGTGGTGTACGCGCCCGGCTTCGAACGGGACCTGGAGCAGCCGCTGGCCGGTGCGATCCCGGTGCCTCCGGCCGCGCGCCTGGTGGTCACGGAGGGCAACTACCTGCTGCTCGGTACCGGCGCCTGGGCGCGGGTGCGGCCGCTGCTCGACGAGGTGTGGTTCTGCGCGCCGGACGAGCGGGAGCGACTGCGGCGGCTGATCGCCCGCCACGAACAGTTCGGCAAGAGCCATAAGGAGGCCGTCGCCTGGGTGGAGCGGTCCGACGAGCACAACGCCGCACTGGTCGCGGCGACCCGGGACCGCGCCGACCTCGTCGTGCCGGAGTCGGCGGTGACGGCCGGGCGGTCGGTGCCGCCGGTCCGGGACCCGGGGGAACCCGCGGCCGGCTGACGCGGGGTCGGACGCGGGGCGCGCGGGGCCGGGGATCACCCGGACGGGCGTCGCGCGTGGCGGGACGGTGCGAGAGTGGGGCCATGAGTGGTCTTGTGACGGCGGGGGCACCGGACGCGGTCGCCGTCGACGGCGCGGGCCGTGGCGGCCGGTCACCGCTCCGGGGTGCGGTGCGGCGGTGGGGTGTCGTCGTGACGGTGGTCCTGCTGCTGGGGCAGATGACGGTGGCGATGGTGACCGCCGCCGTGCGGCAGACGCCGACGATCGACGAACCCGTGTACGTGGGGACGGCCGCGGTCCAGCTGGAGGAGCACAGCCTGCGGTTCAACGCGGAGCATCCGCCGCTCGGCAAGCTGGTGATCGCCGCCGGGGTGGCGGTCGCCAATCCGCGTCTGGAGCCAGGATTCGACGGCGACCAGACCGAGTTGGGGCGCCGACTGCTGTACGAGTCGGGCAACGACCCCTGGCGGGTGATGTTCTGGGCCCGGCTGCCGGTGATCGTCCTGACCCTGCTGTTCGGACTGGTGGTGTTCGCGTTCGCCCGCGAACTGGCGGGCCGCGCGGGTGCGTTGGTCGCGCTCGGGTTGTACTGCCTCTCCCCCGACGTGATCGCTCACGGGTCCCTGGCCACGCTGGACGTGCCGGCCGCCGGGTTCGTGCTCACCTCGGTGTGGCTGTTGTGGCGCGCACGGCGTCGGCCGTATCCGTATGTGCCGTCGGCCGGTGCGGCGTTCGGGGCCGCCCTGGCCACGAAGATGAGTGTGCTGCCCGCGCTGCCGGTACTGGCGGTCATGGCCGCCGTATCGGTGTGGTCGGCCACTCCCGGTGAGCACAGGCGCCGGCTCGGCCGGGCGGCCGGCGGTGCCGTGGTGTTCGGGCTCGTCGCGTGCGCCGCGGTGTGGGCCGCGTATCTGGCGGTCGATCCACGACTGCGCTGGGGGCCGCCGCACCACATCCCCGAGGTCGGCGGGATGCGCGGGCTCGCCGTGCGGCTGCTGCCGCTCCCCGAGCCGTTCCGGGACGGCATGCGGATGCAGTTCGGCCTGGAGAACCGGCCCTGGCAGGGCTTCCTCTTCGGGGAGTGGTACACGGGGTCACTCTGGTACTACCTGCCGGCGGCGCTGCTGGTGAAGACGCCGCTGGGCGCGCTGGCCCTGTGGGCGGCGGGGGCGGTCGTCGTGACGGCACTGCGCCCGCTGCGGCCCGCCGCGTCGTATCTGCTGCCGACGCCCGCGGTGTTGCTGGCGGCGGCCATGTACGGGTCGCGGGACTTCGGTACCCGGTACGCCGTCTTCCTGCCGATGTTCCTCGCGGTGGCCGCCGGGTGCGTGGTGCTGGTGCGGTGGCGGTGGACGCAGGCGGTGACGGGCACGCTGGTGGCGATCGTCGCCGTCAGCTCGCTACGGACGTTCCCCTACTATCTGCCCTACTCCAACGAGGCGTTCGGCGGACCGGCGCAGACCCGGTACCGCCTGCACGACTCCAACGTCGACTGGGGGCAGGACCTCGGCCGGCTCGCCGACCGGCTGGACGAACGCTACCGGGGCGAGCGGATCTGGCTGGTGTACAAGGGGGCGGGCGTGCCCGCGTACTACGGGATCGACGCCGACGATCCGCGCCGGGCGGCGCCCGAGGACGTACGCGGGGTGCTCGTGGTGTCGGACTCCGCGGCGGCCAAGGCGACCGGGCGGCTGGCCGAACTCATCGACAGCAGCAGGCGGATCGACCAGGTGGGACACTCGATCACGCTCTACCGGCGGTGAGGGCGCGCCCACGCTCGGGGACGCGGAGCCGCGGGTGACTCAGCCGTCGGTCGGCTGGGCGGCGCGCCGGAAACCGACCGCGCTCACATGCCGCATGACCGTGCTGGCCACGCGGTAACGGCCGTTGGGCACCTCGGAGGAGCGGCGGACGTGCACGGTGAGGGGGCCCGCCCACTCGTAGCCCTGGCGGGCGGCGTGCCGGGCCAGCCGGTCGGTCAGCACCTGCCCGACGCTGTCGCCCCGCCGGGTCAGCGCCTCGTGCACCGGGGCGGCCAGTTCGACGTCGTAGGCGTTAGGCACCATCACCCGTCCCGCGTTGCACACGACGGCGTTGCTGTCGCACTCGCGCCGCAGGGCGTCGACGAGTTCGAGCGGGTCACGCCCGAACATCCGCGCCCACAGCGCCTCCCATCGGTTCTCCAGTGCCTCTTCCAGCGTGCTGAGGGCGCTCATGCTGTCACCTGCCGAAACTCGGTCGCGTCGGGACGTGGGGGCGGGCGGTGCGGCGGGCATGGCGTTCGGACCAGGCCGCGCGGCCGGGGACCGCCGGGTCCCCGCGCCCGCGGCGTGATCCGAGCGGCATGCCCTACCGCTCCTCGTAGTCGTCGGGCCGGATCTCGGCCTCCTCCAGCGCCTCGCGCATGGTCCGGCCGGTGCCGCCCTGCGCCTGCGCGTCGCCCTCGGTCCGCTGCTCGAGGGTCTCGTCGGTGTCGTGGGTCTTCGGCCGGTTCTCCTCGGGGACGGTCATGTCCGCTGTGCTCCTCGTGATCTCAGGGATTGTGCTGGTGTTCCGGGGCTGTAGAGCGTGGTCGCCGTGCAGCGCTGTGTCGGCGGGTTCCCTGAGCGGGCGGGGATATCCCAGGCATCGGGGACGGGTCTCGCCCGGTGGGTGCGAGTGCGGTGCGGGCGTGGTTTCGGGCGGGGGGGGTGCCTCTATGTCTTTCGTCAAGCAGGTCGGGGGCTTCTCGGCTGGTAGAAGGTTCCGTCGCGGAGCATGGCGAACAGGACGCTGATGCGGTGGCGGGCGAGGCGGAGGAGTGCCTGGGTGTGGGTTTTGCCGCGGGCTCTGCAGCGGTCGTAGTAGGCACGAGAGGTGGGATCGTGGAGGGCCGCGAACGCGGAGAGGAACATCGCTCGTTTCAGCTGCCGGTTGCCGCCTCTGGGGGCGTGTTCGCCGTGGATCGACGTGCCGGACTGGCG